>CAIMLY010000250.1 GCA_903842425.1 uncultured Alphaproteobacteria bacterium
GCCGCACAAAGGGGAAATTTCCCGCCGCGTCAAGCAAGGCCGGCCCGCCGGCAGGGACGCCGGAGGGCCCTGGCGCGCCCTACCAGAAGAGACTGAAGGCGATCTGCACCACGCGCCCGGTCCACAGGTCCACCAGGACGGCGTCGCGTCCCAGCCGCACCCAGGTGAAGCCCACGGGCGGGATGGGGAGGCCATAGCTCCACCAGGACTCGATCCGGTAGCGAGGCGTCCACCAGGTCCAGGGCAGGACCTCGCCATACGACCAGCGGCGCGGCGCGAAGCCCGGCGGCGGGACCCAGGCCGCGCCCCGGTAGCGGTAGGACGGGGTCCAGACCGGCGGATACCAGCGGGGGTCATAGCGAGGCGGGCGCGGCGGCGGGCGATGGCGGTCGTAGTGGTCGGCGCGGTAGCCGTCGTAGCGGTAGCCGTCAGGGCGGTATCCGTCGTAGCGATAGCCGTCGTAGCGATAGCCGTCGTAGCGATAGCCATCATGTCGGTCGCCGCCATGTCGATCATCCCACTGGCGGCGCCCATCGGGCCGGTCACCCTCGGGCCGCCGGTCCTCCGGCGATGGCCGGGGTTCCGGAGCGGGACGGACCTCGCGGGGCTGGCCATAGCGGCCCCAGGCCTCAGGCTGGCGCCCCGGCTGCGGCTCAGGTCGCAGCTCGGGCCTCGGCGGAGGCGGGGCGGCCGGAGGCGGCTCGTAGGCGACGCGGGGCGCGGGGTCCTGCCGGCGATCGAAGCGCGGGCCGTCTTCCCGGGGGCGCTGGAAGTCCTCCCGCGGCTCGCCCCGTCCACCGTCGCCGTCGACCTCCTGGGCCGATGCCGGCGCAGTCGCAGCCAGGCCGAGCGCCAGGACGAGCGTCAGAAGGGACCCGCCCGTGGAATGCCGCATCATGGTCCTTGCCTCCTTTGACCGGGACGGAAGCGCCCCGGGCGGTTGTCGCCCCCACACGCATCGGATTAGGAAGGTGAACCTGAACCGCGGTTGAATGTGTGTTCCGCAGGAGGTCCCCGCCCATGCCCGCCCTTCCCCAGGATGTCGTCGGCTACTGGCGCAACGCCGGCCCGCGCCGCTGGTTCCGCAAGGACCCGGCCTTCGACGACGCCCTGCGCCTGCGCTTCGAGCCCGTCCACTTCGCCGCCGCCCGGGGCCAGTACGACGACTGGGTACAGGAGGCCGAGCCGGCCCTGGCCCTGATCCTCCTGCTCGACCAGATTCCCCGCAACCTGTTCCGGGACACCGCCCACGCCTTCGCCACCGACGGCAAGGCCCGGCGCGCCACGCGCACCGCCCTGCGCCGGGGCTTCGACCTGCAGGTCGAGCCCGAACTCCGCCACTTCGTCTACATGCCGCTGGAGCACTCGGAGGACATGGAGGACCAGGTCGACTGCGTGCGCCTCATGCAGGCCCTCTGCGCCGAGACCGGCGATACCGAGCTGCTGCGCTTCGCCGAGATGCACCGCGACATCATAGAGCGCTTCGGCCGCTTCCCCCACCGCAACGCAGCCCTGGGCCGCGAGAGCACCCCGGCCGAGCTGGCCTACCTCTCTGACGGCGGATTCACGGGATGACGGGCGCCTTGCAAGGCGTCTAGGGTTGGCGCGGAGAGACTCACCCATGAACGCCCCCGCCCGCATTGCCGACGATGACGACGACCGGGAGGACGCGGCCGCGCTCGAGCAGCCCTATCTCGACCTGCTGGCCGACATCCTGGCCAACGGGGTCGACCGGCCCGACCGCACGGGCGTCGGCACGCGGGGCGTCTTCGGCCGGCAGATGCGCTTTGACCTGTCGCGCGGCTTCCCCCTCCTGACCACCAAGACCCTGCACCGCCGCTCCATCGTGGTGGAGCTGGTCTGGTTCCTGCGCGGCGAGACCAATGTCCGCTGGCTGCAGGAGCGCGGGGTCAGCATCTGGGACGAGTGGGCCGACGCCGAGGGCGAGCTGGGGCCTGTCTATGGCCGCCAGTGGCGCTCCTGGGCGGCGCCGGACGGCCGGGTGATCGACCAGATGGCCGCCCTGGTCGAGGGGCTGAAGCGCAGCCCCGAGAGCCGCCGCCACATCGTCACCGCCTGGAACCCGGCCGACGTGGACGACATGGCCCTGCCCCCCTGCCACTGCCTGTTCCAGTTCCACGTGGCCAATGGCCGCCTGTCCTGCCAGCTCTACCAGCGCTCGGCGGACGTGTTCCTGGGCGTGCCCTTCAACATCGCCTCCTACGCCCTGCTGACGCACATGGTGGCGGCGGTGACGGGGCTGGAGGCGGGTGACTTCGTCCACACCCTGGGCGATGCACACCTCTACCTGAACCACCTGGACCAGGCCCGTGAGCAGCTGACCCGCCAGCCCCTGCCCCCGCCCAGGCTGGAGCTGGCTCCCCGTGGCGACCTCTTCGCCTTCGAGCCCGGCGACGTGAAGTTCAAGGGGTACAAGGCGCACCCGGCCATCTCCGCCCCCATCGCGGTCTGAGGGCCGTGGCCGCCCCCTTCCTCACCGCCGGCCCCATCGCCCGGGCCCGCAACGGGGTCATCGGCCGGGACGGCGGCCTGCCCTGGCGGCTGAAGTCCGACCTCGCCCGCTTCCGCGCCCTGACCATGGGCAAGCCGGTCATCATGGGCCGGCTGACCTGGGAGAGCCTGCCCCGCAAGCCCCTGCCGGGCCGCACCAACATCGTCCTGTCGCGGGACACCTCCTACGCCCCGGACGGCTGCGTGGTCTGCGAGGACTTCTCCGAGGCCGTGGCCATCGGCCGCGAGCAGGCCGAGGAGGACGGGGCCAGCGAGGTCTGCGTCATCGGCGGCGCCTCCCTCTTCGCCCTGGCCCTGCAGCGCGCCCGGCGCCTCTACCTCACCGAGGTGCACGCCGACGTGGAGGGCGACGTCGTCCTGCCGCCCTTC
Organism: uncultured Alphaproteobacteria bacterium; assembly: GCA_903842425.1. Lineage (GTDB taxonomy): Bacteria > Pseudomonadota > Alphaproteobacteria > Caulobacterales > Caulobacteraceae > Phenylobacterium. The sequence goes on from CAIMLY010000250.1 coordinate 2,902, forward strand.
GACGAAAGCCGCTGGCGCGAGGTCCGCCGCGAGGACCTCCCCGCCGGCGAGGGCGACGAGTATCCCGTGACCCTGCGCGTCCTGGAGCGGGCCTGAGCCCCTTCCCCTCGCCCCGGCCCTCGCCCATAGTCAGGCGCAAAGCCAAGCCGGGAGGAGACGGGCCATGGACCTGCAGCTGATCGCCGAGGACTTCCAGTTTCCGGAAGGCCCCATCGCCATGAACGACGGCTCGGTGATCCTCACCGAGATCAAGCGCCAGACCCTGACCCGGGTGAAGCCCGACGGCTCCAAGGAGATCCTGGTCAATACCGGCGGCGGGCCGAACGGCGCGGCCATCGGCCCCGACGGCGCCATCTACATCACCAACAATGGCGGCGCCTTCGAGTGGCTGGACAATCAGGGCATGACCATCCCCGGCCCGACCCCGCCCTCGCACACCGGC
>CAIMLY010000251.1 GCA_903842425.1 uncultured Alphaproteobacteria bacterium
ACGGAGCCGCCCATGAAGACCGTCGCCCTCACCTGCTTCACCGACGTGCTCTGTGTCTGGGCCTGGATCGGCGAGTTGCGCCTGGCCGAGCTGCGCCGGACCCAGGGCGAAGCGGTGGCGGTGTCCCAGCGCTTCTGCAACGTCTTCGGGACCACGGCCCAGAAGATCCAGGCGAACTGGGGGACCAAGGGCGGCTACGACGGCTTCGCCGGCCACCTTTCACACGTGCTGGAGGGTTTCCCCGAGCTGAAGGCCAGCCCAGACCTTTGGCGCGGCGTGCGCCCGGCCTCCTCCCTGCCGGCCCACCTGGTCCTGAAGGCCGTCCAGGCGCAGGAGGCCGGGGGCGGCGCCCCGGGCCTCGGCGACCGGGCCATCCTGAGGGTCCGGCAGGCCTTCTTCGAGCAGGGCCGGGATGTTTCCCAGACCTCGGTGCTCGACGCCGTGCTGTCGGAAGCGGGCGCCGACCTTTCCGACATCCACGCCCGCCTGGACCGCGGCGAGGCCCACGCCGCCCTGATGGCCGATTACCAGGAGGCCCAGGCCCTGGGCGTCAAGGGCAGCCCGAGCCTGGTGCTCAACGAGGGCCGCCAGACCCTCTACGGCAATGTCGGCTACCGGGTCATCGAGGCCAACATCGAAGGCCTGCTGCGCGAGCCGGCCGCCGGGGCGGCCAGCTGGTGCTGACCCCTTGCGGATCGCGCGCCGGCGCCCAAGTCTTTGCCACAACAACCGTTTTCCACGGAGCTCCCGCATGACCGCCTCCCGTCGCCAGGCCCTCGGCCTGGCCGCCGCCGCCCTTGTCCTGACCGCCGCCCAGGGAGCCCAGGCCGCCGACGCCGCCCTCGCCCGGGCCGCGGCCTCCGAGTCCCGCCCCACCGCGGACCGCGCCCGGGACGGCGCCCGCCATCCCGTTGAATCCCTTACGTTCTGGGGCCTCAAGCCCGGCCAGACCGTGGTCGAGGTCTCGCCCGGCGGCGGTTACTGGACCGAGATCCTGGCCCCCTACGCGGCGGCCACCAAGGGCCGCTACGTGGCCGGCGTCGCCGACCTGGCCAACCCCAGGATCTCGGAGGGCGCGCGCAAGGGCCGGGCCGACTTCGAGGCCCGCTTCGCCGACACGGCGCGCTATGGCAAGGTCGAGTATGTCGGCTTCGGTGCGACCTCAGGGCCGCTGGGCGCCCCCGGGTCCGCCGACCTGGTCCTGACCGCGCGCAACATCCACAACTGGATGTGGACCCCGGGCATGCTCCCCAAGGTCATGAAGGATTTCAACGCCGTGCTGAAGCCAGGCGGGATCCTCGCGGTGGAGGAGCACCGGGCCGATCCCAAGCCCATGGCCGCCGACGGCCGCGACGGCTACGTCTCCGAGGCCGCGGTGATCGCCGCCGCCGAGGCCGCCGGCTTCCGCCTCGACGCCCGCTCCGAGATCAACGCCAACGCCAAGGACACCAAGGACCATCCCTTCGGCGTCTGGACCCTGCCGCCGGTCCGCCGCAGCGCCGCCCCCGGCGCCCAGCCCGCCGCGGACTTCGACCGGGCCCGCTACGACGCCATCGGCGAGAGCGACCGCATGACCCTGCGCTTCGTGAAGGTCCGCTGATCCCGCACACGAACCCGCACACGAAAAAGGGCCCCGGAACGCATCCGGGGCCCTGATCCGTTCCGGCGGACCGGCTCGCCGTCAGGCGAACTGGTGCATGGTGTTGGCGTCGCCCGAGGCCTTCAGGGCCGCCTCGCCGGCGAAGTATTCCTTGTGGTCGTCGCCGATGTCCGAGCCGGACATGTTCTGGTGCTTCACGCAGGCGATGCCCTGGCGGATTTCCTGCCGCTGGACGTTCAGCACGTAGCCCAGCATGCCAGCCTCGCCGAAGTATTCCTTGGCCAGGTTGTCCGTGGACAGGGCCGCCGTGTGGTAGGTCGGCAGGGTGATGAGGTGGTGGAAGATCCCCGCCCGCCGCGCGCCGTCGGCCTGGAAGGTGCGGATCTTCTCGTCCGCCTCATAGGCCAGCGCCGTGCCGTCGTAGTCGACGCTCATCAGCTTCTCGCGGTCATAGGACGAGACGTCCTTTCCGTCCTTCTTCCAGGCGTCGAAGATCTGCTGGCGGAAGTTCAGGGTCCAGTTGAAGGACGGCGAGTTGTTGTAGACCAGCTTGGCGTTGGGGATGACCTCGCGGATGCGGTCCATCATGCTGGCGATCTGCTCGACGTGCGGCTTCTCGGTCTCGATCCAGAGCAGGTCGGCGCCGTTCTGCAGCGAGGTGATGGAGTCCAGCACGCAGCGGTCTGCGCCGGTGCCTTCCCGGAACTGGAAGAGGTTGGAGGGCAGGCGCTTGGGCCGCATCAGCTTGCCGTCGCGGGTGATCAGCACGTCGCCGGGGTTGCACTGGGCCGGGGTCACCTCCTCGCAGTCGAGGAAGGAATTGTACTGGTCGCCGATGTCACCGGGGGTGTGGCTGACGGCGATCTGCTTGGTCAGGCCGGCGCCGAGGCTGTCGGTGCGGGTGACGACGACGCCGTCCTCCACGCCCAGCTCCATGAAGGCGTAGCGGCAGGCGCGCACCTTGGCGAGGAAGTCCTCGTGCGGGACCGTGACCTTGCCGTCCTGGTGGCCGCACTGCTTCTCGTCGGAGACCTGGTTCTCGATCTGCAGGGCGCAGGCGCCCGCCTCGATCATCTTCTTCGCCAGGAGGTAGGTGGCCTCGGCGTTGCCGAAGCCGGCGTCGATGTCGGCGATGATCGGCACGACGTGGGTCTGGTAGCCGTCGATCGCCTTGAGGAGGGAGGCCTCCCTGCCCTTGTCGCCGGCGGCGCGGGCGGCGTCGAGGTCGCGGAACATCATGCCGAGCTCACGGGCGTCGGCCTGCTTGAGGAAGGTGTAGAGCTCCTCGATCAGGGCCGGCACGGAGGTCTTCTCATGCATCGACTGGTCCGGGAGGGGACCGAAGTCGGAACGCAGGGCGGCGACCATCCAGCCCGACAGGTAGAGGTACTTCCGGTCGGTGGTGCCGAAGTGCTTCTTGATGGAGATCAGCTTCTGCTGGCCGATGAAGCCGTGCCAGCAGCCCAGGGACTGGGTGTAGTTGGCCGGGTCGGCGTCGTAGGCGGCCATGTCCCTGCGCATGATGGCGGCGGTGTAGCGGGCGATGTCGAGGCCGGTGCGAAACCGGTTCTGCACCTGCATGCGCACGACGGATTCGGCGCTGATGCCGTCCCACGTGCCCTTCTTGCTGCGGATGAGCTTTTCGACCTGCTGGATATCGTCCTGGTACGACATGGCCTTGGAATCCCCTGCTGGCCGGGCGCCCGCCAGACGGGGCCTTCGGCGGCGTGCCGTGTGACGCAGGCGTGACGGGGAATCGAGTCCCCCCGAAGTCGATCTGTCAGACTTTACAGGAGAGACTTGTAATGTTGTAAGGAAGCGACTCTGGCGGAGGCCGGCCATGGCGACCGAGCGGCGGCTGTATGTGGGGCCCAGCCTGCGGAGGCTGAGGCGCGACCTGGGCCTGACCCAGGCCGACATGGCCGAGGACCTGGAGGTTTCAGCCTCTTACATCGCTCTCCTGGAACGCAACCACCGGCCGCTCAGCGCCGAGATGCTGGTGCGGCTGGCCCAGACCTACCGCCTGGACGTGGCGACCCTGGCGGCCGAGAGTGGAGACGACTCGGCCCGGCTCCAGGCGGCCCTTCGGGATCCCATGTTCGGCGGGATCGAGCTGAAGGCCCTGGAGGTCGCCGACGCGGCGGCCAACTTCCCGGGCGTGACGGAAGCCTTCCTGCGGCTCTACACCGCCTACCGGGAGGAGCAGCTGGCCCTGGCCGACCGCAGTGCCGACGGGCGCGACGGGGACGACGCCTCCGACCCGGTGGCGGAGTCCCGGCGCTTCCTGGCGGCCCGCCGCAACTGCTTCCCCCTGCTGGACGACGCCGCCGAGCGGTTGGCCCAGGCCGTGGCGGGCAATGAGGGCCTGGTCGGCCACCTGAAGGCGCGGCACGGCCTGCGGGTGCGCCGCCTGCCGCCGGACGTCATGACCGGCGCGACCCGGCGTCTTGACCGGCACCGGCGCGAGGTCCTGCTGGACGATACCCTCGACACCGCCAGCCAGTCCTTCCAGCTGGCCCTGCAGACCGCCTACCTGGAGCTGGAGGCCGAGATCGGAGACGTCCTTTCGGAAGGCGCCTTCGAGACCGAGGGCGGCCAGCGCCTGACCCGCCGGGCCCTGGCCAGCTACGCCGCCGCGGCCCTCCTGATGCCCTACACGCCCTTCGCCCGGGCGGCCGAGGCGAGGCGCTATGACATCGAGGCCCTGGGCCGGCAGTTCGGGGCCAGCTTCGAGCAGACCGCCCACCGGCTGACCACCCTGCAGAAGCCCGGCCAGGAGCGTGCGCCTTTCTTCTTCATCCGGGTCGACGAGGCCGGCAATGTTTCCAAGCGGCTGGACGGGGCGGGCTTCCCCTTTGCCCGGCATGGCGGCGGCTGCCCCCTCTGGAGCGTCCACCAGGCCTTCCGCACCCCGCGCCAGATCGTCACACAGTGGCTGGAGTTGCCGGACGGCCAGAAGTTCTTTTCCATCGCCCGGACCGTGACCGCCGGCGGCGGCGGCTTCGGCGCCCCGCGGATCGAGAGGGCCATCGCCCTGGGCTGCGCGGAAGAGCACGCCCACCGCCTGGTCTACGCCCAGGACCACCGGGGGGGCGGACCGGAGCAGGCCACGCCCATAGGGGTCACCTGCCGGCTCTGCCACCGGGCCGAATGCGCCGCCCGCTCGGCCCCTCCCATCGGCCGCCAGATCCTGCCCGACGACTTCCGGCGCACCCTGGCCCCCTTCGGCTTCTCGGACGCCTGACCCCTCCCGACCCCATTGAAGCGCCGCCCCGCGCGGAGTATGGCAGCGCCGCTGCGGCAGGCTTTGCAGCCGCGCCCGGGCGCCTGTCGGCGACCGGTTTTGAAAGGTCGGTACGTCATGCAGGTCAGCCCTTCCCTCGCCGTCGCAGACCTCCTCCACGCCTTCGTCGAACAGGAGCTCCTGCCCGGGA
>CAIMLY010000252.1 GCA_903842425.1 uncultured Alphaproteobacteria bacterium
AGCAGGGCCATGGCCTACGAACACATCCGCGTCGACCGCGAAGGTCACGTCACCATCATCACGCTCAACCGCCCGGACGTGATGAACGCCCTGCATTCGCCGGCGCACTTCGAGATGCATGAGGCCCTGGACGCCTTCGCCGCCGATCCCGAGCAGTGGGTGGGCATCATCACCGGCGCGGGGGAGAGGGCCTTCTCGGCCGGCAATGACCTGAAGCACCAGGCGACGGGCGGGGAGATGCGCAGCCCGCCGAGCGGCTTTGCAGGCCTGACGTCCCGGTTCGACCTGAACAAGCCCCTGATCGCCGCCGTCAACGGCGTGGCCATGGGCGGCGGCTTCGAGATCGCCCTGGCCTGCGACATCATCGTCGCCGCCGAGGGCGCGGTCTTCGCCCTGCCGGAGCCTCGGGTGGGCCTGGCGGCCCTGGCCGGCGGCCTTCACCGGCTGCCCCGGGCCATCGGGGTCAAGCGCGCCATGGGCATGATCCTGACGGGCCGACGGGTTTCGGCCGCCGAGGGCGCCGAGCTGGGTTTCGTCAACGAGGTGGTTCCCGCCAGCGAACTGATGGCCGCCGCCCGCCGTTGGGCGGCGCAGATCGCCGAACTGTCGCCCATGTCGATCCGCGCCTCAAAGGAGGCGGTCTTCAAGGGGCTTGACGAACCCACCCTCGAGGCCGCGATCCGTGGCCAGAACCGATATCCTGCGGTGTCGGCCCTGTTCACCTCCGAGGACTTCGTCGAGGGGCCCCTGGCCTTCTCCCAGAAGCGGGCGCCGAACTGGAAGGGGCGCTGACGCGCGGCCCTTGCCGCGGGCGGGCAAGATCGTCAGAAGGGCGCAACTGACGCTGTCTGGCTGAGAGGTCCGCCCATGGACGCCTACGACTACATCATCATCGGGGCCGGGTCGGCCGGCTGCGTGCTGGCCGCCCGCCTGACCGAGGACCCTTCCGTCCGCGTCCTGCTGCTGGAGGCCGGGGGCAAGGACAACTCCCTGATGGTGCGCATGCCCGCCGGGGTCGGCGGGCTGATCGGCGACAAGAACGACCACAACTGGGGCTTCTGGACCGAGCCGGAGCCGCACCTCGATGACCGCCCGCTCTGGTGGCCCCGCGGCAAGGGCTGGGGAGGGTCCTCGTCCATCAACGGCATGATCTACATCCGGGGCCATGCGCGCGACTATGACCAGTGGCGCCAGATGGGCCTGGAGGGCTGGTCCTACCGGGACATCCTGCCCTACTTCAAGAAATCCGAGGGCTTCGAGGGCGGGGCGGACGACTGGCACGGGGGCGAGGGCCCCCTGAAGGTCTCCAGGGCCTCGGACCCGAACCCGATCTACGCCGCGGCGATACAGGCCGGAGCGCAGGCCGGGCATCCGCTGACCGGGGACTTCAACGGACGCCAGCAGGAGGGGTGGGGCCCCTACCAGATGACCGTTCATGACGGGGAGCGGTGGAGCGCCGCGCGCGGCTACCTGCATCCCGTGCTGTCCCGTCCCAACCTGACCTGCATCACCGGCGCGCGGACGACCCGGATCCTTGTGGAGAACGGCGTTGCGACCGGCGTCGAGTACGCCGACGACAAGACACGGGCGCGCACCCAGGCGAAGGCCAACCGCGAGGTGCTGGTCTGCGCCGGCGCGGTGCAGTCGCCACAGATCCTGCAGCTGTCCGGCATCGGCGACCCCGAGGCCCTCTCCGCCGCCGGGGTCGAGACGGTCCACGCCCTGCCGGGGGTGGGCCAGAACCTGCAGGACCACCTGGACGTTACCCTGTCCTGGGCCTGTCCCCAGCCGATCACCATCTATTCCCAGCGCAAGGGCCTGAAGACCCTCCTGGTCGGGCTGAACTACCTGCTCTTCAAGAAGGGCATCGGGCGCCGCCAGTTCCTGGAGTCCGGCGCCTTCCTGAAGTCGCGTCCCGACCTCGACCGGCCGGACCTGCAGGTCCACTGCGTCCTGGCGGTGATGCAGAACCACGGCAAGACCGTGGTCGAGCGGGACGGATTCACCTTCCATGTCTGTCAGCTCCGGCCTGAAAGCCGGGGCCGGGTGGGCCTGCGCTCCGCCGATCCTTTCGACGACCCGGCCATCTTCGCCAACTACCTGTCGGCGGAGGAAGACCGCCGGGCCCTGCGAGAAGGCGTGCGCATGATGCGCGAGGTGGCCCGGCAGCCAGCCCTCGATCCCTACCGGTCCGAGGAGCTCTTCCCCGGTGAGGGCATCCAGGGCGACGACGCCATCGATGCCTGGATCCGCTCGGCGGCCGAGACCATCTACCATCCCGTCGGCACCTGCCGGATGGGTGCGGACGGCGATCCCATGGCGGTTGTCGACGCCCAGCTGCGGGTCCGGGGCCTGAAGGGACTGCGCGTCGTCGACGCCTCGGTCATGCCGACGCTGGTGGGGGGCAATACCAACGCCCCGACCATCATGATCGCCGAGAAGGCCGCCGACATGATCCTTGGACGGCCGGCGCCGGCGCCGGACGACGCCGAGGTCGCAGCCTGATCAGGGAGAGGCGCGCTTCCCCGCTGCTTCCGGCAGGACCTCCATCCGCCACATGCGGTCGTCCTGCAGCCACCTGCGGGCGGCGGCCTGGAGGTCGGCGGCGCTGAGGCCCTCGAGGGTGGACACCAGACTGCGGACGACATCGAGGTATCGGGGGTCAGCCTGGACGCCGGAGAGGGCGCTGAGCCAGTAGCCGTTCGTCTCGCGTCCCTGGAGGATGCGCTCGAGCGTCGGCTTCCGGGCCCGGGCCATCTCGTCCGCAGAGGGCGCCTCCCGGGCGAGGGTCTCGGCGATGCGCCGGATGTCTGCGGTGACGGCGGCGATCCTGTCCGGCGGGATCTCGACCACGGTGGAGATGTAACCCCAGCCCGGGATCGCCAGGCTCTGGGTGGCGTCCGCGCTAGGGGAATAAGTCGCCCCCTGCTTCTCGCGCAGTTCATCCGTGAGGCGAAGCCCGAGCACCTCGGCCAGGAGCCAGTTGGCCCGGGCGCCCCTGGGGTCCTCGAAGAAGCCGGCGGTCGGCCAGGCCGTGAACAGCACCGCCTGGTCGGCGCGGCCCCTGTGGGTCCGAACCACGGCCTCTCCCCCGGAAGGCGTGCGGACCTTCAGCCGGTCGGCGGGCGGGGGGGCCGGATCCGGACGGGCCGGCAGGGCGCCGAAGGTGCGGGCCACGGCGTCGATGGCCTTCTCGACCGTGATGTCCCCGACGATGACGACCTCCAGCGGACCCGAGGCCAGGGCGGGGTCCACCGCCCGGCGCAGGTCCTCGAGGCTGGCGGTGGCGAGGGCCTCCCTCGCGGGAAAGGCCCAGCGGGCGTCCCCGCCGCGCAGGAGGGCGGGAAGGTCGCGGCTGAGGACCCCTGAACTGGTGGAGGCCAGTTGGTCGTGAATGCTCGCGGCGAGGGCGGCGTAGCGGCCGAAGGCCTCCGGCCGCCAGCCCGGGTCGGATACATAAGCCGCCAGGACCTGCATCTGGGTGTCCAGATCCTCGCTGCGGGTGGTCCCTGACAGCACGAAGGCGTCGTCGGTCAGCCCGAAGGCGGCGGAGTACACCTTTCCGGTCAGGGCCTTGTCCATGTCCCGGGCGCTGATCCGCGCCGGCCCGCCCTCGATGAGGACGCCGGCGGACCACTCCGGGCTTGGACGGTCGGCGGCCAGGCCCAGGCGGCCGGCGCCGACATTGACCCGGACAAGGATCTGGTCGGCCGTGAACTTCGTTGGCTTGACGGTCAGTCGGACGCCATTGGCGAAACGCACCAGGGCGGCGTCGAGGTCGGCGGCCTCGCGCCGCTCGACCACCTCGGAGGGCGCCCCGAAGGTCGTGTAGGGCCAGGAGGCGGTCGTCCCGGCGGCGCCGGCGGACACCCTGGCCTTGAGGCTCTCCCGCGCCAGCGCGACCACGGCGGCCTCGCCGCCCTCGACGGCCTTCGGGCCCGTGACGAAGACCAGGGGGCCGGAGCCCTTGAACGCCTCTGCCGCCAGGCGGTTGAGCGTGGCGACGTCGATCGTCTTCGCCTCGCGCTCGAAACGCTCAAGGTCCTGCTCGGGGCTGGTGACAACGGAGCGGCCGGTCAGGGATCCTGTCACGGCGTCAGCAAGGTCGGACGGAGTCCGGGTTGCGGACCCCGCCCGGTCGGCGGCCAGGGACGCCCGCCAGTCCGCGAGAATCCGGTCCACTTCGTCCTTCCGGACGCCGAAGGCTTCGATCCGGCGCGATTCGGTGAGGATCGCCGCCAGGGCCCGGCGCCAGTCGCCGTCACGGGCCAGGGCGTACACGCCTGTGCTCTTCTGGGCCCTGAAAGGTTCGCTGGCGGAGGCCGCCGCGCCGATGAAGGGCGGGTTAGGGTCCCGGGCGAGGTCCGAGAGCCTCTGGTTCAGGACTGCAAAGACGATTTCCCGCTGCAGGGTCGTCCGCCTCTGGGCCTCGGTGTCGGCAGCCAGGACCGGCGGTGCGGCCCAGGCCACCGACACGGCGGAAGGCAGGCCGGGGTCCGTGAGGATCTTCGCCTCCGCGCCGCGGCGGGCCACCTTGCCAAGGTCGGGAGCCGCGCCGGCCGGGCCCCTGGCCCGCCAGTCCGAAAAGGTGTCCCGGATCTGAGCCTCCAAGGCCTCGGCGTCAAAGTCGCCCACGGCGACGAGCACGGTGGTCTCCGGCCGGTACCAGGCCTGGTAGAACGCGCGCAGGCCCGCGGCGTCCACCGATCTCAGGACATCCACCTTTCCGATGGGAAACCGCTCCGGAGGCAGCTGTCCTCTGAACTGCAGGGCCGAGGCGGCGCGGGCGGCCCGCAGCGCCGGGCCATCGCCGGACCGCTCCTCGGAGAGGACCACGCCGCGCTCACGCTCGACCGCTGAGGGCGAGAAGGTCAGTTCGCCGGCGACCTCGCGGAGGAGCATGAGGCTGGTCTGCAGGGTCTCGCGGTCCGTCCTCGGCAGGTCCAGCCGGTAGATTGTCTCGTCGAAACCCGTGGACGCATTGGTGTCGGCGCCGAAGGCCAGCCCGAGCCGCTCGAGAATCCGCACCATCTCGCCTTCAGGGACCCGGGTGGATCCGTTGAAGGCCATGTGCTCGACATAGTGGGCCAGGCCCTGCTGGCCCTCCGTCTCGTTCAGCGAGCCCGCTGAGACATGGAGGCGAAGCGCCGCCTGGCCCGGTGGGGTCGCCTGCCGCCTTACGGCGTAGCGCAGGCCGTTGGGAAGCACGCCGAACCGGAAGGAGGGGTCCGCCGCCAAGTCTGATTCGGCCTGGGGCCAGGCGGGCGCGCGGGCCGGCGCCGTCCTCGCCTCTGCGCCGGCTGACCCCAGGAAGGCCAGCCCGAGGGCGAGCACGGTGAGGAGCCGGCCTGGAGCCATGCGGAGCCGGGTCTTGGACATGCGGGGCCTCCTGGACTTGTCCCGGGGGCACGGTGCCCCGAAGATGATGGCGCGGACAAGGCGGCTGCACGCCCAATGGAGGTCCACATGCGCGATTCCCGGACCGGCGAGCCCGACCTTCCGCCCGGCGTTCCACCCGAGCGGGAACCCGCGATCACGGCCCCGGCCCCGGCCCTCTGGCTGGCGGGACTGCTGGTCGCGGCCTATCTCTTCCAGACCCTGGCGGCCTCGCCCGGGCTGGTCGACGCCCTGGTCTACTCCCCGGACCCCGGGCCTCTCTCGCGCCCCCTGACCCTCTTCACGGCGATCTGGCTGCACGGGGGGTGGGGGCACCTGGCGATGAACGCCGCCTTCGCCCTGGCCTTCGCCACACCTCTTGCGCGCTTCCTCGGCGGCGGCGTCCGGGGGAGCCTCGCCCTCTTCCTTTTCTTCCTGGCGTGCGGCGCCGTCGGGAACCTGGGATTCGGACTTCTCCACTCCGGACAGCCCTATGCCCTCGTCGGCGCTTCGGGCGGCGTCTCCGGACTCGCGGCCGGGGCGGCGCGGGTCGTTGGTGGAGACGGGGGAATCGGGGGCCTGCGCTCGCCGTTCGTCGTGTCCATGGGCGCGGCATGGATCCTCACCAACCTGGTCGTGGCCCTGACGGGGGGGTCCCTCCTGGAGGGCGGGGCGCAGATCGCCTGGGAGGCGCACCTGGCGGGATTCGCCGCAGGACTGGCGCTTCTGAGGCCATTCGCGGCCCTCGCCGGCAGGTGAGGCTGCGAACCCTCGCCAGATTTCCCTTGCCAGACCCCACGCCCGGGACTAGTTAGAGCGCCCTCAATCGGCTCGCTGACCTGACCGGTGACGTTCCTGAACGTCCTGCAGGGTCGCTTGTCCCTCCGGGGCCAGGTTTCGGAACTTTCTCCTGAAGGTTCGAAACTGGCGATTGACAGGGAAGAGGCCGGCCCCTAGATAGCCGCCTCCGCCGGCCACCGGCGCTAAACAGTGGGGCGGGCGAAAGCCGGTCACGGTCTTTGACATCGTTGAATTGGAAAGAGAAACGCAGGCGGCGGCGCTCTAGCGATGG
>CAIMLY010000253.1 GCA_903842425.1 uncultured Alphaproteobacteria bacterium
GTCATCGATGCCGAGGAGGCCCTGCGCATCGGCCTGGTCCGCGAGGTCGCCCCGCACGCCGAGCTGATGGACCGCGCCCGCGCCCTGGCCGCCCGCATCGCCTGCAACCCGCCGCTCGCCCTGCGCTACATGAAGGAAGGCCTGCGCCGGGCCGCCTATGGCGACCCGCGCGAACTGGGCGGCTGGGCCATTGAGACCATCCGCACCCTCATGAAGACCGAGGACCACCGCGAGGGCGTGGCCAGCTTCCTGGAGAAGCGCGCCCCGGTGTTCACGGGGAGGTAGGGGCGCCTCAGTCTCCCTGCGCCCCCGTCTCCGGGGCCAGCATGCCGTCTGCGGCGACCATTTCGCGGTAGGCGCGCCAGCTGGCCAGGCCCAGCCAGGGGAAGACGATCACCATCGGCAGGAAGCCGGTGACGGCGCACAGGGCCACCAGGGCGATGATCAGCACCGCCCACATCATCAGGGGCCAGAAGTTGGCGGCTGTGGCGCGCACGCTGGTGGCCACGGCGGCGAAGACGCTGACCCGGGCGTCCAGCAGCATGGGGGCGGCCACCACCACGGCGGAGAAGGTGACGAGGCCGAACACAGCCCCCACCGCAGAGCCGACGGCCAGCATGGTGCGCCCCTCCGCGCTGCCGAAGGCGAAGGCGGCGAGCTGGGCGGGGGTCTCGTGCAGTGTGAAGGTGGACAGGCCATAGACGATCTGGGCCGCCTGTAGCCACAGGGCGAAGAGGACGAACAGGCCCACCCCCAGGAGGACCACCTCGCCCCTCAGGGCCCGGCCCACCAGGAAGGTCCCGCCCACGGTGGGCCGGCGCCCGGACTCCAGCAGGCGCCCCGTCTCGTAGGGACCCATGGCCAGGAGGGGCGCCAGGAGCACGAAGCCGCAGGAGAGGGCCACCGTCCAGAAGGCTCCCCAGTCGCGCAGGAGGGCCAGGGCGAGGCCTGCGCTGACCAGGGCGATAACCAGGCCGTGGAGGAAGGCCGGCAGGGGCGCCCGGGCCAGATCGACCATGGCCCCGTCGAGCCAACGGAAGGGCGCGCCCTGCCCCACCCGGCGGATAGTGGGCAGGCGACCCGGATCGGCCCCGGCCCCGGCGTCTTCCCTGGCGAGCGGATCCATGGCGGTTGACCTCCTGTGCGCCGCCCGCCTCCTCCGAGGGATGCGGCCCGGCGCCCAGCCTGTGCCCTCTGCGCCCGGCCCACAAGCGGTGGCGGGGTCCGGGCGGGTACGGAGGGGGAGGGTGGAAAACCATGGCGGCCCGGCTCCCCCTCGCCCCACTTCCCCGCACCGCCGCCGACGTGGCACACTTGCAGCCACACAACCGAGGAGGCCCCCCAATGACACTCACCGTGCAGAGGCGGTTCGTGACGCCGGAGCCGGACGAGACCCTGGAGGCGCTGGCGGCGCGGGCCCTGCCGGACCTGCCGCTCGAGGAGGCCATGGACCGGATCCGGGGCTGGAACCTGCACATCTTCGCCATGCGCAAGCCGCGCGGCCTCCTGCTGGGCGGGGACGTGGTCTTCGTCGAGCCGCCGCGGTCTTGAGCCAGTCGGGTGCAGGGGCGGGGGCGGGCGGCGAGGCCGTCGTGGTGGCGGCCGAGGTCTCCGCCGGTCATGACGGCGATGCTGAGTTGACCCTCAGCGTGCGGTTCGAGAACGGCGTCGTCGCCCCCGTGGTGCTGGACGCCGAGGCTGGCTTCGATGTCCTGGCCGGCTGCGGGGCGGCGGGGGCGGGCGACCTGGTCGGCCGGCCCTGGCGGCAGGTGCTGAAAGGGCTTTACGGGCGGGGGCCGGCGGCGGAGACTGCGGCCCGGACTTGGGAGAGTAAGATGCATGACCTGGTGATCCGCAATGCGCGGGTAGTGGATGGCACGGGTGCGCCGGCCTACACCGGAGAGGTGGCCGTAAAGGACGGGCGCATCGCGGCCGTTGGGCCCATGGTGGACGGTCCGGCCCGGTCCGAGCTGGACGCCGGCGGCAAGGCCGTGGCGCCCGGCTTCATCGATCCGCACACCCATTTCGACGTCCAGCTTTTGTGGGACGGGGCGGCCAAGCCCAGCCTGGAGCATGGCGTCACCTCGATCATCCCGGGCAACTGCTCGCTATCCATGGCGCCGCTTAGGGCCGGCGACCGGCCGGCGGTGATCGGCATGTTCCAGCAGATCGAGGAACTGCCGCCCGAGGCCTTCACCATCGCCTTCGACTGGACCTGGGAGGACTGGGAAGGCTATCGGCGCGCCCTGGAGAAGGGGCTGGCCATCAATGTCGCCCCCCTGGTGGGGCACAGCGTCATCCGTGTCTGGGTGATGGGGCCTGAGGCCAACCAGCGCGCGGCGCGGCCGGACGAGATCGCCGCCATGCAGGGCGTGCTGCGCCAGTGCCTGGAGGCCGGGGCCATCGGCCTGTCCACCAGCTTTGTCGACGTGGACGAGAACGCCCGTCCCGTGCCCAGCCGCTTCGCCCAGTTCGCCGAGCTGGACGCCCTGTGCGCCGTGCTGGGCGAGTTCGGCCGGATGCTGCAGATCGTGCCGGAGTTCTACGA
>CAIMLY010000254.1 GCA_903842425.1 uncultured Alphaproteobacteria bacterium
CCGAGCCGCCCCAGGCATGGGGGATGCGGACGTCCGCCAGGTCCGGATAGATCTTCACGAGGCTGCGCCGGACATAGCCGGCGAGGTCGGCGGGATAGGTCTGGCGGTAGGTCTCGCCGTCCCGGGCCTTGTAGTCCAGGCGCACGGTCTGGGCCTTGATGGTGATGCCCCGCTCGCGCTCGATGTCCATGTTGTCGAGGACCTGCTCGGTCATCTCGCGCTTCGACAGGGCGCCCGTCTCCTGGATGAGGCGGTCGGACAGGGTCGACTTGCCGTGGTCGATGTGGGCCACGATCGAGAAGTTGCGGATTCGGCTGAGCGGGGTGGTCATGTCGGGGCGGCCTTAGCACACTCCGGCGGCCGGGGGCGAGGGCGGTTCAGAGGCGGTCGCGCAGGGCGTACCAGGTCAGGCCGGCGACGGTCAGGGGCCGGCGCAGCCAGCGCCCGCCGGGGAAGGCCGGGGCGGGCAGGCGGCCCAGGGCCTCCAGGGCCTCGGAGGCCGCCTCATCCCCCATCGCCGTGCGCCCCAGGAGGTCGCCGACATAGGGGGCCAGCAGGACCCCCTGCCCCGAATATCCCGCGGCCAGGGAGACGCCCGGCGCCGGCGAGGTCACAAGGGGGGTGCGGTGCAGGGTCACCCCCACCGAGCCGCCCCAGGCATGGGGGATGCGGACGTCCGCCAGGTCCGGATAGATCTTCACGAGGCTGCGCCGGACATAGCCGGCGAGGTCGGCGGGATAGGTCTGGCGGTAGGTCTCGCCGCCCCCGAACAGGAGCCGCCCGTCGGCGGTCTTGCGGAAGTAGTTTACGACGAAGCGGGTGTCGGCCGCCGCCGCCCCGCTCCGCAGGATCGCGTCCGCCCGCCCGCCCAGGGGTTCGGTGACGAGGACGAAGTTGTTGATCGGCATGACCCGGGCCCGGGCCGGCCCGGCGATGGGGGTCAGGTAGCCGTCCCCGGTCAGGATCAGGCGGTCACATACGATCCGGCCCGCAGGGGTCGTGACCTCGATCGCCCCGCCCCGCCGGGACCAGGACAGGGCCTGGGCGCCTTCGCAGATCCGACCCCCAGCGGCCAGGACCGCCCGCGCCATGCCGAGGGCGAGGTTGAGGGGGTGCAGGTGGCCGCCGTCCCGGTCGAGAATCCCGCCGTGGTAGACGTCCGTCCCCAGGTCCTCGGCGAGATCGTCGCGGGACAGCAGGCTGAGGGCCTCGCAGCCGTAGACCCGGGCCATGTGCTCCACATGGGCGGCGTCGTGTCCCTCCCCGCCCGACCGGTGGCGGGCGAGAATCAGGCCGGGCCGGTAATCCGCCTCGGGCGCGACGCCGGCGACCAGGCCGGCCAGGTGGGCCCGCCCGGCCTCCGCCAGCTTCCACAGCCGCAGGGCCTCGCCCGAGCCGACCCGGGCCTCCAGCCAGGCCTGGTCCTGTCGGTGGCCGGGATGCGCCTGGCCACCATTGCGCCCCGAGGCGCCCGAGCCGACCCGGGCGGCCTCCAGCACCAGGCAGGGGACCCCGGCCCGGGCCAGGGCCAGGGCGGCCCCCAGGCCGGTGAAGCCGGCGCCGACGATGCACACCCCGGTGCGGACCTCGCCCTCGGGCGCCGGCAGGTCCGGCAGGCGGATGGCCGCCGTCTCGGCGTACCAGGAGCCCTTGGGGTGGCCGTCATTGCGCATGGCGGTCCGTCAGACGTTCAGCAGGAGGAACTCACGCTCCCAGGGGCTGATGGTCTGCATGAAGGTCTCGTACTCGGCCCGCTTCACCGTGGCGTAGGCCCCGCAGAAGACCTCGCCTAGGGCGTCCCGGAGGGGATCGCATTGCTCGAACAGGACCAGGGCCTCCAGCAGGTTGCGCGGCAGGTCGATGCCCAGGGCCGAGGCGTCTGTGTCCACCGGAGCGGTGGGGGTCAGGCCCTGGGTCATGCCCAGCCATCCCGTCGCCAGGACGGCGGCGATGGCCAGGTAGGGATTGGCGTCTGACGAGGGGATGCGGTTCTCCAGTCGCCGGTTGGCCGGGTCGGAGGGCGGCGCCCGCAGGCCGCAGGTGCGGTTGTCATGGCCCCACTGGGTGTTGACCGGCGCGCCCGTGCCCCGGGCGATCCGACGGTAGGAGTTCACGTAGGGCGCCAGGATGGCCATGATGGCCGGCAGGTACCGCTGCTGGCCGGCGATAAAGGACAGGTAGGCCGGCGTGGCCTCTCCGGTCTTGCGGTCCGAGAACAGGGGCCGGCCTTCGGCGTCCAGGATGGACTGGTGGATGTGCATGGCGCTGCCCGGCTCGCCCGCCATCGGCTTGGCCATGAAGGTGGCGTAGATGTCGTGCTCCAGCGCCGCCTCGCGGATGGTGCGCTTGAACATGAAGACCTGGTCGGCCAGCTCCAGCGGATCGCCGTGCCGCAGGTTGATCTCCATCTGGGCCACCCCGCTCTCGTGGATCAGGGTGTCGATCTCCAGGCCCTGGGCCTCGGAGTACTCGTACATGTCCTCGAAGAGGGGATCGAACTCGTTGACGGCGGAGATGGAGTAGCCCTGCCGGCCCGTCTCAGGGCGTCCCGACCTGCCGATCGGCGGGCGCAGCGGGTAGTCCGGGTCGGTGTTCTTGTCGACCAGGTAGAACTCCAGCTCCGGAGCGACCACCGGGGTCCAGCCCCGGTCGCGGTAGAGGTCCAGCACCCGCCGCAGCACCTGCCGGGGCGCCTCCTGGACCGGCCGGCCATCGGGATGGAAGGCGTCATGGATGACCTGGGCGGTCGGATCCTGCGCCCAGGGCACCACCGCCAGGGTGGCGAAGTCCGGGTTCAGGAAGATGTCGGTGTCCGACTGCACCGCCGAGATCGTTCCCATCACCTCGGGAAAATCGCCTGTGATGGTCTGGTAGAAGACCGCCAGGGGCAGGTTCATGGAGGGCGCGCCCAGGAACTTGCGGACGGGCATGATCTTGCCCCGCGCCACGCCGGCCAGGTCGGGTACGACGCACTCGATCTCGTCGATGGACTGCCGCGCCAGCCAGGGGCCTGCCGCCTCAAGAGAGGCGACGCCACGCTTCTCCCGGGAGGCCGGGGGCGGACGCTTCTTGCGGGAGGTCATCCCGCCGCCTCCGGTTTCAGGGCCCGGAGGATGGGCTCGGCTTCGTCGAGGGACCGGCGGATGATGGAGACCAGCCGGTCGATCTCGGCCCGGGTGATGACCAGGGGCGGGCAGCAGACGATCGTGTCGCGGATGCCGCGCACCATGAGGCCGTTGCGGATGCAGAGGTCGCGCACCACCGGCCCGGCCTCTCCCTCCTTGTCCAGGAAGCGCTTGTTGGTCCCCGGCTCGCGGACGATCTCCACGGCGCCGATCAGGCCCAGGGAGCGGGTCTCGCCCACCAGGGGGTGGTCGTTGAGGGTGGCCAGGGCGCGGGCCAGGTAGGGGCCGGTATCCTCGCGGGTGCGCTCCACCAGGCCCTCGCGCTCGATGATGTCGAGGTTGGCCAGGGCCACGGCGGCGGCGGTCGGGTGGCCGCTGTAGGTATAGCCATGGACGAAGTCGCCGCCCTTCTCGCGCAGCTCGGCCACGATGTGGTCGGCCACGCCGGTGGCGCTGATCGGCAGGTAGCCCGAGGACAGGCCCTTGGCCATGGAGATCATGTCCGGCTTGACGCCGTAGTGGTGATGGCCGAACCACTGGCCCAGCCGGCCGAAGCCGCAGATCACCTCGTCGCAGACCAGCAGGATGCCGTACTTGCGGCAGATGGCCTCGACCCGGGGCCAGTAGCCCTCGGGCGGGATGATCACCCCGCCGGCGCCCTGGACGGGCTCGCCGATGAAGGCCGCGACGTTTTCGGGGCCAACCTCAAGGATGCGGTCCTCGATGGCCTGGGCGGCCCGGGCGGCGAAGGCGTCCGGATCCTCCCCGAAGGCCTCGCCAAAGTGGTAGGGCTGCATGACGTGCTCGACGCCGGGCACGGGCAGGTCGCCCTGGGCGTGCATGGCCTTCATGCCCCCCAGCGAGACCCCGGCCACGGTGGAGCCGTGATAGGCGTTCCAGCGGCTGATGAAGATCCGGCGCTGGGGCTGGCCCTTGAGCTTCCAGTAGTGGCGGGCGAGGCGGAAGACCGTGTCGACGGCCTCGGACCCCGAGGAGTTGAAGAAGACATGGCTCAGGTGGCCGCCCATCTTCGAGGCGATCCGGGCCGCCAGCTTCACCGTGGGCGGCGTCGCGGTCCGGAAGAAGGTGTTGTAGTAGGGCAGCTCGAGCATCTGCTCATAGGCCGCCTTGGCCAGTTCCTCGCGGCCATATCCGACGTTCACGCACCAGAGGCCCGCCATGCCGTCGAGGATGGCGTTCCCCTCCCCGTCGTAGATGGTGCTGCCTTCGGCCCGGGTGATGATGCGGCTGCCGCCGAGGCTGGCGATCAGCCGGTGGTCCGCCTGGGCGGGCAGGTGGTGCGCCAGGTCCAGGCGGCGAAGCTCGGCGATGTCGTGGTTGCGGATGGGAACGCTCACGCGGGTCACTCCTGAAGCGGATCAGCGGACAAGCGGCTCGCCCCGCAGGGCCCGCCCGAAGACGTTGAAGAATACCTGACTTTGAGGATTTTCGCCCGTCCGCCATTCGGGATGCCACTGGACGGCCAGGACAGGGGCGGCGTTCACCCGGGCGGAGAAGGCCTCGACCAGGCCGTCATCGGCGCAGGCCTCGACGGAAAGCCCGTCCCCCAGGCGCTGGACTCCCTGGTAGTGCACCGAGTTCACCCGGATGCGGGCCTGCCCCAGGGCGCCGGCGAGGACACCCCCGGGCGTGAGCGCCACGTCGTGGACATGGTCGAACATCTCGTTGAAGCCGACCTCGTCGGGGGCGTGGTGCCGCAGGAGGTCGGGGTGGTCCGAGACGTCCCGGCGCAGGGTCCCGCCAAAGGCCACGTTCAGCTCCTGGAAGCCCCTGCAGATGCCGAACACCGGCCGGCCCAGGTCGAGCATGGCGCGGATGAGATCGCCGGTCATGGCGTCCCTGGCGGGGTCGAAGGGCCCGGGCGCATCGTCCGCCGCCTCGCCATAGGCGCCCGGGTCAAGGTTCGAGGGACTGCCGGTCAGCAGGAGCCCGTCCAGGCGGCTCGCCACGTCGGTGGCGCGCATGAGCCCGGGCATGGAGGGCACCAGCAGGGCGGCGGCGTCGGCATGGGCCATGGCCGAGGCCACGTAGCGGTTCATCACCGCCTGGGCGGGCTCGATCCCGACGGTGCGGGTGCAGCAGATGATGCCGGCGACGGGACGCGCCATGTCAGTTCAGCAGGACGGCGGGCGAACAGGCGTGCCAGCCGAGCCAGACCTCCTCGCCGAGGGCGAAGTCCTCCTGGTCCCAGCGGGTCAGGTTGGACCGCAGCACCTTCACCCGGCGTCCGCCGGTGATCTCCACCTCGTAGGTGCTCTCGCTGCCCAGGTAGGACTCATGGCGGATGACGCCCCGCACCAGGTTGGCGCCGGCGGGGGAGTCGTCCAGCACGGGCGGGGGCTGGCCGGGGACGTACTTGTGGAGCTCGATCTTCTCAGGTCGAAGGGCCGCCCAGACGGTGGTTCCCTTGGCCCCGGTCACGCCGTGGTCGAGGTAGATGTCGGTGGGCAGCTCCGGAGAGCGGATCACGGCCTCGTCCTGTTCATCCACGGCCAGGACGCCTTCGAACAGGTTCACGGAGCCGATGAAGTCGGCCACGAACCGGCTGCCCGGGAACTCGTAGAGGTCGTTGGGCGTCGCCACCTGCTGGAGCAGGCCGCGGTTCATGACGGCGCAGCGGCTGGCCAGGGCGAGGGCCTCGTCCTGGTCATGGGTGACCATGATGAAGGTGATGCCAACGGTCTCCTGCAGGGTGCAGAGCTCGGTGCGCATCTGGTCGCGCAGCTTGGCGTCGAGGGCCGAGAGGGGCTCGTCCAGCAGAAGGACCCGCGGGCGCTTGACCAGGGCCCGGGCCAGGGCCACGCGCTGGCGCTGGCCGCCGGAGAGCTGGTCCGGCTTGCGCCCGCCGAGGCCGCCCAGCTGCACCAGCTCCAGGGCCTCCTCGACCCTCCGGTCGCGCTCGGCTGAAGGGATCCGGTCGATCCTCAGGCCATAGGCCACGTTGTCCGCCACGCTCATGTGCGGGAAGACCGCATAGGACTGGAACACCATGTTCACCGGCCTGCGGTTCGGCGGCACGGTGGAGATGTCCTTCCCGTCGATCAGGATGCGGCCCTCGGTGGGGGTCTCGAAGCCCGCCAGCATGCGCAGCAGGGTGGTCTTGCCGCAGCCCGACGGACCCAGCAGGCAGAAGAACTCCCCCTCGTCGATGGTGAGGGAGACGTTGTCCACCGCGACCATGCGGCCGAACCGCTTGGTGACGTTCTCGAAGGTGATGATGGGTTTGCTCATGGCGCCTCAGGGACGGTCTTTGGGGCGATCGAGGGCGGCGTGGCCCCCCGCCGTGGAGGCGGGGTCGCCCTGGACCTTCAGGGCGATGGCGGTGAGAACGACGGTCAGGAGGATCAGCAGGGTGGAGGCGGCGTTGACCTCCGGCGTCACCGAGAACCGGACCATGGAGTAGACCTTGACCGGGAAGGTCACGGTGTCCGGCCCGGACGTGAAGAAGGTGATCACGAAGTCGTCGAGGCTGAGGGTGAAGGCCAGGAAGGCGCCGGCGACCAGGGACGGCGCCATGTGCGGCAGGATCACGTCCTTCAGGGTGCGCCACTCGCTGGCGCCCAGGTCCCGGGCGGCCTCCTCCAGCTCGCGGTTGAAGCTGGCCATCCTCGCCCGGACCACCACCGCCACGAAGGGAAAGGAGAACGAGACGTGGGCGATGATGATGGCGCCCAGGTTCAGCGGCCAGGGCAGGCCCTGGGGCCAGGGCAGGACCTTGGCGAAGAAGACGAGCATGGCCACGCCCAGGCAGATCTCTGGGGCGACGATGGGCAGGGCCAGGGCGCCGTCGAAGCCCGCCTTGCCGGGGAAGCGGAACCTCCAGAGGGCCAGGGCGGCCAGGGCCCCGAGCACCAGGCTGAGGAAGGTTGAGACCGCGGCGATGGTCAGGCTGTTCACGAAGGCCTCGATCAGCGAGGCGTTGTTCAGGGCCTTCTCGTAGTACTTCAGGGTGAAGCCCTGCCAGACGATGTTGCGCCGGCTGTCGTTGAAGCTGAACACCATGAGGGCGACCAGCGGGGCGTAGAGGAAGACGCCGACGCCGGCCAGCCACAGCTGCAGGGGCCAGCGGCGCAGGTACTCCAGGGGGCCGGGGGCGGGACGTCTCGCCATCACGACGGCTCCCGCCGACGTCGCGAGAGCATCGCCTGCAGGGCGATGGCGATGAAGGTCATGTACATGAGCAGGAAGGACAGGGCCGCGCCGAAGGGCCAGTCATTGGCCCGCTTGAACTGGCGCTCGATGATGTTGGCGATCATCTGGCTGTCCGGTCCGCCCAGCAGGTCCGGGGTCAGGTAGGAGCCCAGGGCGGGAATGAAGGTGATCACCACCCCGGAGGCGATGCCCGGGAGGGCCAGGGGCGCGACGATGGTCAGCAGGGTCCGAAGGTGGCCGGCGCCCAGGTCGAGGCTGGCCTCGATGAGGGATGTGTCCAGCCGGTCCAGGGCCGAGTAGAGCGGCAGGACCATGAAGGGCAGGTGGACATAGACCAGGCCCAGCACCACGGCGAAGTTGTTGTGCAGCAGCTCCAGGGGCTGGAAGGGCCCCAGCGCGCCCAGGCCCAGGACGCCGGCCACCGCGCCCAGTCCGTTCCAGAGCCACTCCAGGGACTGGTTCACATACCCCTCGGTCCGCAGGACGGCGATGAGGGCGTAGGTCCGGATCAGGAGGTTGGTCCAGAAGGGCAGCATGACCGCCAGGAGCAGCCAGGTCTTGGCCTTCGGCGGGGCGAAGGTGATGGCGAGGGCCACCGGGAAGCCGATCACCAGGCAGATCAGTGTCGTCAGCCCGGCGATGCCCACCGACTTGACGAAGATCTTCAGGTAGAGCGGATCCAGGGCCCGAAGATAGTTCGAGAAGGTCCCCGTCAGGGCGATCTCGGTCAGGCCCCGGTTCTCGCCGAAGGAATAGAGCCAGACGATCCCCATGGGGATCATGAAGAAGAGGACCAGCCAGAACAGCGGCGGGCCGAGGACGGCGCCGAACAGCCCCTTCGCCGACTTCCAGTGCTGTTCCATCGCGCGGGGCTCCGGCGTCAGGTCAGGCGGCGCGGACCCGGGTCACCACCTCCTCGTAGAGGCTGGCCTTCTCGGCCCCCTCGAAGGCGCCGTACTCGCACTTGGCCAGGATGTCGGCCGGCGGGAAGATGGCGGCGTTGTTCCGGTAGCTGTCCGGCATCAGGGCCTTCGCCGCCGCGTTCGGGGTCGGGTAGAGGATGGTCTCGCTGATCTTCTTCCCGGCCTCGGCGTCCAGCAGGTAGTTGATGAAGGCGTGGGCGTTGTTCGGCCGCGGCGCCCCCACGGGGATGCAGAGGGTGTCGGAGTTCAGGAGACTGCCCTCCTTGGGGATGACGAAACCGATATCCGGGTCCTCGGTCATGGCCTGGGCGATGTCGCCGTTGTACTCGAGGACCAGGTCAACCTCGCCGGACAGGAGCATGTCCTGGCCGTTGTCCTCGTGGAAGGCCTTCACGAAGGGCTTCTGGCGGACCAGCATCTTCTCGATCTCGGCCACCACCTCGGGGGGGATCTTGTTGACCGAGTGGCCCTTGTACTTGGCGGCCAGGCGGATGAGGTCCGCAGACTCCGACAACAGGGCGATCTTGCCCTTGTAGGCATCGGAGTCGAACAGCCACTTCCAGCTGTCCGGCACGCCCTTCACCTTGCTCTTGCGGTAGCCGATGCCCAGGGCCAGCCAGGTGTAAGGCACCGACATCTTGCGGCCCGGATCGTAGTCCGGGTTCATGAAGCTGGGGTCGATGTTCTTCAGGTTCGGGATCTTGGAATGGTCGAGGGGCTGGATGAGCTTGGCCTCGGTCATTCGGCTGACGAACTCGTTCGACGGGACGATGACGTCGAAGCCCGGATTGCCCGCCTTCAGCTTGGCGAAGAGCTCATCGTTGGTGGCGAACAGGCTCATGTTCACGTCGACGCCGCTGGCCGCCTTGAAGTCGGCCAGGGTGGTTTCACCGATGTAGGTGTCCCAGTTGTAGAAGTTCAGCTTCGGCTCCTCCCCGCCGGTGGCGGGGGCGGCGCCCGGCTGCGAGCAGGCGGTGAAGGAGACCCCGACCGCGGCGGCGCCCAGGGCGGTGAGCAGGCTGCGGCGGGACGCGCCGCGTCCGGAAAACATCGACATCGGGTGGTTCTCCCCAGGAGCTGAGATCGTGCCCGAAGGATGATGGCGCCTGCGCGCCGGGATCAATCCCGAAACCGCAGGAAGACGTCCGGTTTCACGCGTTGCCCAAGTACCAGTCATAGTCGAGGGCGGTGACCGCCGCGCCGAACCGGTCCTGCTCGGTGCGCTTGACCGAGGCGAACATGTCCACGAACCGCGGCCCAAGGTAGTCCCGCAGGACCTCGGAGGCCGCAAACCTGTCGACGGCGGCGACCCAGTCGGTGGGCAGGCGCAGGCCCTCCCGGGCCGCGGCGGCGTAGCCGTCGCCCTCAACCGCAGGGCCGGGATCCATTCGGTGGACAAGGCCGTGGTGGGCGGCGGCCAGCAGGGCGGCCAGCACCAGGTGCGGATGGGCGTCGGCCCCCGCCACGCGATGCTCCACATGCCGGGTGACGGGCGGGCCAGCCGGGATGCGGAGGGAGACCGTGCGGTTGTTCACGCCCCAGGTCGGCGCCACGGGGGCGTAGGAGTTGGCCCGGAACCGCCTGTAGCTGTTTGCGTTTGGCGCCAGTATGGCCATGCAGTCCGCCATCAGGGCCTTCATCCCGCCGATGGCGTGGCGCAGCAGGTCAGACCCCTCGGGCCGGTCGTCAGCGCAGAGGTTGGCGCCCGAGGCGTCGGCGAAGCTCACATGGACATGGAACCCGCTTCCGGCGCGGTCGGCCCAGGGCTTGGCCATGAAGGTGGCCTCGCACCCGTGGCGCGGCGCGATCCCCTTCACCGCCCGCTTGTAGCGCACCGCGTCATCGGCGGCGGCCATGGCGTCCGGCTTGTGGTGCAGGGTCAGCTCCAGCTGGGCCGGGGCGAACTCGGAGATGGCGCCCTCGAGGGGCAGGCCCATGACGTCGGCAGTGTCCCAGAGCTCGCGCAGGAAGGGGGCGTGATCCTCCAGCTCGGGCAGGCCATAGACTTGGATGCCCTCGGGTCGCCGGCCGGTGCGGACCGAGCGCGCCGGCAGGACCTCGCCGTTCGGACCGCGGGCCATGTCGACGAGGTAGAACTCCAGCTCGCAGGCGGCGACGGGCGTCAGGCCATCCGCGGCGTACCGGTCCAGCACCCGCCGCAGGACGTGACGGGGATCGAGGTCGTTGGGCGTCCCGTCCAGCTCGTACATGGACAGCATGACCTGGGCGACGTCCGGGCCCAGCCAGGGTGCGAGGGTAAGGGTCCCGGGGACCGGGCGGGCCCGGCGGTCGGCGTCGCCATCCTCCCAGACCAGGCCCGTGTCCTCGCAGTCGGCGCCCAGGGTGTCCACGACAAGGACAGACCCCGGGAGGAAGCGGCCGTAGTCATAGACCGCCGGCAGCTCCGCGATGCGCAGCCGCTTGCCGCGCGGCACGCCGGTCATGCCCGTGAACATGACCTCGACGAACCGCACCTCGGGATGGGCGGCCATGAAGGCCCTGCATTCCTCGGGATCGGCGACGGGATTGGCGGGCATGGGGTCGTGTCTCCGGCAGGGGCGCCCTTCCTTTGCCACGGCGGACGACGTGCGCCAACCGTGGGCCCCATCAGCGCTGGAGGCGCAGCTCACCGTCGATGACCGCGGCCACCCGCTCCATCGGGGCCTGGGAGGTGGTGATCAGGCCGGCCGCCCCGTTGTCCATGTCGATGATGAGGCTGAGGGCCAGCCCGATCAGCAGGAAGAGCCCGCTGGTGGAGATGAAATGGCGCGCGCCGGTCGCCGCCAGGGTCAGCCCGACCAGGAGGGCGGACCCCAGGGCGTAGGCCAGCAGGCTCCGAAGGATCCGGTCCGGGATCCTGGCGTCGAAGGCTGCATAGCGCCGTTCCGCGTCATCGAACATCTCGTTCGTCGCCGTGAGCAGGGGGACCGAGACCTTCTGGCCCGCAGGGGTCTCCAGCGCGCGGTCAGTGGCCTCCCAGATGCGCTTCTGGAGGTTCGCCGTCTTCTCGCTGACCGACTCAAGGGACTCCCTGTCCCCACGGGCGGCGCTGAAGGACATGCGGACCTTCACGTACTCCGCCATCAGGGCGTTGATCTCCCGCTGGCTGGCTTCGTCCAGCAGCTGGTGACGCAGGTGAGTGGTCGAGATGGCGTTGGCCTCGGCCGTGACCAGGTCCCGCCTCAACTCGAAGTTGGACTGCGCCATGCCGAAGGTGAAACCGACGAGCAGGGCGAGAAGGGTCAGGGCCGCGGACATCACGAAGGAGGCCCCCTCTTCATTCCGCATGTCGCGATGGACCCGGAACCAGAGGTAGGACCGGAAGCCGACCTCCAGCGTCAGGATCATCAGGGCGGAGAGCCCCAGCCAGGTGACTGCGGGGTTGAGCATGGACGCCTCCTCGAGGCCCGGCCTAGTCGGCGGCGCCCCCCTTCACGGGAACATAGACCTCTCCGCCGCCGTCACGGAAGCGCTTCGCCATGTCGGCCATGCCCTCGGCGACGTCGTTCTGCGCAGCCGCCGCGTCGCGGATCTCCTGGCTGATCTTCATGGAGCAGAACTTCGGGCCGCACATGGAGCAGAAGTGGGCGGTCTTGAAGGCTTCCTTGGGCAGGGTTTCGTCGTGGTAGGCCCGGGCGGTCTCGGGATCGAGGCCCAGATTGAACTGGTCCTCCCAGCGGAACTCGAAGCGCGCCCGCGAGAGGGCGTCGTCCCAGGCGCGGGCGGCCGGGTGGCCCTTGGCCAGGTCGGCGGCGTGGGCGGCGATCCGGTAGGCGATGACCCCGTCCTTGACGTCCTTGCGGTCGGGCAGGCCCAGGTGCTCCTTGGGCGTGACGTAGCAGAGCATGGCGGTGCCGAACCAGCCGATCATGGCCGCGCCGATGGCCGAGGTGATGTGGTCGTAGCCTGGGGCGACGTCGGTGGTGAGCGGGCCCAGGGTGTAGAACGGCGCCTCGCCGCAGGCGGCGAGCTGCTTGTCCATGTTGGCCTTGATCTTGTGCATGGGCACGTGACCCGGGCCCTCGATCATGACCTGGACGCCATGCTTCCAGGCCACCTGGGTCAGTTCGCCCAGGGTCTCCAGCTCGGCGAACTGGGCGGCGTCATTGGCGTCGGCCAGGGAGCCCGGGCGCAGCCCGTCGCCCAGGCTGAACGAGACGTCGTAGGCCCGCATGATCTCGCAGATGTCCTCGAAGTGCTC
>CAIMLY010000255.1 GCA_903842425.1 uncultured Alphaproteobacteria bacterium
AGCACCTGGCCGTCGAGGATGAGGCTGGGCGGGTGGCGGCCGTCATGCCCCTCTACCTGAAGAGCCACAGCCAGGGGGAATACATCTTCGACCACGCCTGGGCCGACGCCTACGAGCGGGCCGGCGGCCGTTACTATCCCAAGCTGCTGAGCGCCGCCCCCTTCACGCCTGCGACCGGGCCCCGCCTGCTGGTTCGCCCGGACATCGACCCCAATGACGGGCGCAAGGCGCTCCTGGGCGGCGCCCTGACCGTCTGCGAGCGCTACGGCGCCTCGGGCCTGCATGTGAACTTCCCGGAAAGGGAGGAGTGGGCCTGGCTGGGCGAGGCTGGCATGGCCCTGCGCGAGGGCCAGCAGTACCACTGGCTGAACCGGGGCTACGCGACCTTCGATGACTTCCTCGCCGACCTGTCTTCCGGGCGGCGCAAGACCATCCGGCGCGAGCGTCGCGATGCGGGGCAGGGCCTGGAGATATTCTGCCTGACCGGCGCCGACCTGACCGAAGAGCACTGGGACGCCTTTTACCGCTTCTACGTGGACACCGGGTCGCGGAAGTGGGGACGGCCCTATCTCAACCGGCTCTTCTTTTCCCTCCTGGGCGAGCGGATGGCGCACCGGGTGCTCCTGATCATGGCGCGGCGGAACGGACGCTGGATCGCAGGGGCCCTGAACCTGATCGGCGGCGACTGCCTGTTCGGGCGCAACTGGGGCTGCGTGGAGGACGTGCCCTTCCTGCATTTCGAGCTCTGCTACTACCAGGCCATCGAGTGGGCGATTGGCCGGGGCCTCGCCCGTGTCGAGGCTGGCGCCCAGGGCCAGCACAAGATCGCCCGCGGCTATCTCCCGGCGCCCGTCCACTCGGCTCATTTCATCGCCGACCCCGCCCTGCGCGGTCCCGTTGAAGACTACCTCCGGCGGGAAATGCAGGCCGTGGAGGAGGAGATGGAGTGGCTCTCCGAGGCCTACTCCCCCTTCCGCCAGTCGGGAGACGCCTGAGCGCGGGCGTGCTATCCAGCGGCCGTCAGACAGGGGAGACCGCCATGAGCCTCGACGGCGCCTACGATCCGGGGAACATCTTCGCGAAGATCCTGCGGGGAGAGGCGCCCTGCGCCCGGGTGTTCGAGGACGAGCACGCCTTCGCCTTCATGGATGTCTTCCCCCAGAGCCGGGGCCACACCCTGGTCATCCCCAAGCATTCCGAAGCCCGCAACCTGCTGGAAGAGAACCCGGCCCGGCTGGCGCCCCTGATGCTGGCGGTGCAGAGGGTGGCCCGGGCGGTGCGCGCGGCCCTGTCCCCGGACGGCCTCGTCGTCACCCAGTTCAACGGCGCGCCGGCGGGCCAGACGGTCTACCACCTGCACTTCCACATCATCCCGCGCTGGGAGGGCGTGGCGCTGGGACGTCACGCCGCAGGCGGCATGGCGGACCCGGACGAGCTCGCCGAGTTGGCCCGCCAGATCGCCTCGAAGATCAGCTGACCTCCTCACTTTAGGGCGGAAACCGGGCGGAAATTGCTCCCCCAAGGGGGAGCTCCCGGCGAAGCCGGGTGAGGGGGTCAACGGCGGCTCGGGAGACTCCCTCCGCCGCGCTGCGCGCGCCAACTGCCCCTGGGGGTAGGAATTACGGAACCATGGCTTCCCCAAAGGGAAACCTCTGGGAGAAGTCCGGTTACGGGCCGCAGTCCCTCCGCGCCCGCAGCCCGGCCGGTCAGTCCGCCAGCTCCGGGGCCGGCGAGCGGCCCGTCTTCGGCGACTCGATGACCGGGGCCCCGGGCTCGCGCTTCTCGCCCTCGATGTCGAAGCCCAGTTTGCCGTCGCGCAGCACCACCTTGACATGACCGCCCCGCGTCAGCCGTCCGAACAGGATCTCGTCGGCCAGGGGCTTCTTGATGTGCTCCTGGATGACCCGGCCCAGGGGGCGGGCGCCATAGAGCTCGTCGAAGCCGTTCTTGGCCAGCCAGTCCGCCGCCTCGTCCGTGGTCTCGATCGTCACGTTCCGGTCGGCCAGCTGGCCCTCGAGCTGCATGACGAACTTGATCACGACCTGGCGGATGATCTCGGGGGTGAGCGGGCGGAACTGGACGATGGCGTCCAGGCGGTTGCGGAACTCCGGCGTGAAGAGCCGCTTCAGCGCCTCGTCGACCTCGTCCGCCTGCTTGCCGCGACCAAAACCGATGGCGTTGCGCTGGGCGTCCGAGGCCCCGGCGTTGGTGGTCATGATCAGGACCACATTGCGGAAGTCGACCTTCTTGCCGTTGGCGTCGGTCAGCACGCCATGGTCCATGACCTGCAGCAGGATGTTGAAGACGTCCGGGTGGGCCTTCTCGATCTCGTCCAGCAGGACCACGCAGTGCGGATGCTGGTCGACGGCGTCGGTGAGCAAGCCGCCCTGGTCGAAGCCCACGTATCCGGGAGGGGCCCCGATCAGCCGGCTGACCGTATGGCGCTCCATGTACTCGCTCATGTCGAAGCGCAGGAGCTCGATGCCGAGGGTCGAGGACAGCTGGCGCGCGGTCTCGGTCTTGCCGGTGCCGGTGGGGCCTGAGAACAGGTAGCAGCCAATCGGCTTGCTCGGGTCGCGCAGGCCGGCCCGGGCCATCTTCATGGCGGCGGAGAGCTGCTCGATGGCGTCATCCTGGCCGTAGACCGCCCGCTTCAGGTCGGCCTCCAGCTGGAGCAG
The DNA here is from genome assembly GCA_903842425.1 of uncultured Alphaproteobacteria bacterium. GTDB lineage: Bacteria > Pseudomonadota > Alphaproteobacteria > Caulobacterales > Caulobacteraceae > Phenylobacterium. Next base: position 2,679 of record CAIMLY010000255.1, read on the forward strand.
GGCCTCGGTGTCGGACTTGGAGACCGACTTGGGCGGGATGCGGGCGATCTTGGCCACCACGGCCTCGACCTCCTTGAGGCCGATCACCTTCTTGCGGCGGCTTTCGGGCAGCAGCATCTGGCTGGCGCCGGCCTCGTCGATGATGTCGATGGCCTTGTCCGGCAGCTTGCGGTCCGAGATGTAGCGGGCCGACAGCTCCACGGCCGCCTTGAGGGCGTCGTTGGTGTAGCGGAGCTTGTGGAACTCCTCGTAGTAGGTCTTCAGCCCCTTGAGGATCTTGATCGAGTCCTCGATCGTAGGCTCGTTCACGTCGATCTTCTGGAACCTGCGCACCAGGGCGCGGTCCTTCTCGAAGTGCTG
>CAIMLY010000256.1 GCA_903842425.1 uncultured Alphaproteobacteria bacterium
CACCGCCTTCAGCGACAACGACCCCGTCTCAAAGGGCGGGGAGGCGGCATTCAAGGCCCGGGTCCCAGGCGCCCGGGACGAGGCCCACGTGATCCTGGCCGGCGGCCACTTCCTGCAGGAAGACTGCCCCGCCGCCCTCGCCGACCTGCTGGACGACATGGTCCGGCGCACCCGCTGATCGAAACCGGAGAACTCCCCATGAAGGTCGTCAACGCCGTCTATCCGCCCCCCGAGCAGGCCATGGCCTTCTTCTCCGCCGAGGAGGACGGGCCCTTCGTCATGGTCAACCTTCTGAAGTTCAAGCCGAAGGCCGAGTACGAGGACGGCTCCAACAGCCACCTGACCGGCGCCGAGGCCTACGCCCTCTACGGGGAGGGCGTGAGCAAGCTGGTCCAGGCCCTGGGCGGGCGCATCCGCTATTCGGGCCAAGTCACCAGCCTGATGATCGGCGAGGTCGAGGACCTGTGGGACGCCGTGGCCCTGGCCGAGTACCCGTCCCTGGCCGCCTTCCGCGCGATGGCCATGTCCGAGGACATGGGCAGGATCGACCATCACCGGAAGGCCGGCCTGGCGGGACAGCTGAACATCCGCACCAAGGCCGGCGCCGGCTTCGAGTGATCAGAACTCGGGGTCGACCCAGTCGGGGAAGACGTCGGGCAGGCTCGAGACCGGATCGGTGAAGTTGGCGGGGCGCTTCTCGAAGAAGCTCTTCACGCCCTCCACCGCGTCGTCCGACCCGCCGCGGGCCATCAGGGCGCGGCTCTCGGCCCGATGCGCCTCCATGGGATGGCTGGCCCCCAGCATCCGCCAGCAGAGCTGGCGGGTCAGGGCGCTGGAGACCGGCGCGGTGTTGTCCGCATACTCGTGCGCCAGGGCCCGGGCGGCGTCCATCAGGCTCTCCGGCGGGTGCAGGGCGCTCACCAGCCCCTTCTCCAGGGCCTCCGATGCGGGGAAGACGCGCCCGGAATAGATCCAGTCCAGGGTCGCCGGCATGCCCACCAGGCGCGGCAGGAAGAAGGACGAGGCGCCTTCCATGATGATGCCGCGGCGGTTGAACACCAGGCCGAACCGGGCGTCCGTCGAGGCGATCCTCACGTCCATGGGCAGGATCATGGTCACGCCCACGCCGACCGCCGCGCCATTGATAGCGCCGATCACCGGCTTCAGGCTGTCGAAGATCCGCAGGGTCACGAGCCCCGCCGTGTCGCGCCGCACAGGCGTGTCCTTGTCCGGCTTGGCGGCGCCAAAGGTCTGGCTGCCGCCGGACAGGTCGGCCCCGGCGCAGAAGGCCCGCCCCGCTCCGGTCACGATGACCGCCCGGACGTCGTCGTCCCGGTCGGTCAGGTCGAAGGCGGCCCGGAGGTCGTTGCACATCTGCAGGGTCCAGGCGTTCATCCGCTCGGGCCGGTGCAGGGTGATGGTCGCGATGTGGTCCTCGACGGAATAGAGGATCGTCTCGAAGGTTGGGTTGGACATGAATCTCTGGCCTTTCGGGATCAGGGACGGAGGCGGGCGCGGGCAGGCCCGCCGTCAATGCGGATGAGGGCGCCGTTGGTGAAGCTGGACGTGTCGCTGGCCAGCCAGAGGGCCGCGGGGACCATCTCATTCGGCAGGCCGACCCGCATGCCGCCCTTGGTCCAGCCCGGATTGTCGTGGTCCGGCGGATCGGCCCAGTGCTCGGCCACGTCGGTGGCGAAGGGGCCCACGCAGATGGTGTTGACCCGGACATTGGGGCTGTAGGCGGCCGCGAAGCCGGTGGTCAGGACGTTCAGCGCCGCCTTGGCCCCGGCATAGGGCAGGGCGTAGGGCGAGGCCTCGAGGGAGGCGATGCTCGAGATGTTGATGATCGAGCCACCGTCGCCCCTGTGCATCCGCGCGCCCACCAGGGCGGAGAGGCGGAATGGGCCCTTGAAGTTGACCCCGATCACCTTGTCGAAGTTGTCCTCGGTCACTTCCTCAAGGGAGGGGTAGAGGGGCGACATGCCGGCGTTGTTGATCAGGACATCGATGCGGCCAAAGCGCTGGTAGACGGCGTCCACCATGGGCTCGATCTCGTCCCAGTTGGCCACGTGGCAGCGGTGGGCGAAGGTCTCGACGCCCAGCTTGGCCAGTTCCGCGGCGGTTTCCTCGCAGGCCGGCAGCTTGCGCGAGACAATGGCCAGGTTGGCGCCGGCCTCGGCGAAGGCCTGGGCCATGGCGCGGCCGAGGCCCCGCGACCCGCCAGTGATCAGCACGACCTTGCCGCGCAGGTTGAAGTCCATGGTTCCGCCCTCCCTGGCGCTGGTTAAGGGCAGCAAGGCGGCCCCGGGACCCGCTGTCAATCCTGACCGGGCGTCACCCCCGGGGCGTCGGGCTTCACGCAGACCCAGCGGGCGCGGTGAAAGTTCTCGACATTGTCGATCCAGCCCGTGATCCGGGGCGAGACCAGGGCCCGGCTGACCACCTGGAAGACCGGGATCACGCCCTCCTCGTCCAGCATCAACTGCTCGGCCTCAGCCAGGGTCCGGGCTCGCCTGGTGGCGTCGGGTTCGCGGTCGGCCTGGTCCAGCAGGGCGTCGTACCGGGGATTGGCGTACCCGGAATAGTTCTGCTGGCCAGTGTCTGACCGGAACAGGCCAAGGAAGGTCAGGGGGTCGTTGAAGTCGGCGTACCAGCTCATCATGCCGATCTGGAAGTCCTTGCGCTTGTAGGCGGAGAAGGCGATCTGGCCTTCGTTCTGGACGGTCGAGACCTTCAGGCCCAGGGCGGTCCAATCGGCGGCCACGGCCTGTGACAGGAGCAGGTTGTCGGGAGTGTTGCCGACCTTGATTTCCACGGACAGGGGGTTGCCCGGCCCGTACCCGGCCTCGGCCAGCAGTCGCCGCGCCTCCGCCTGTCGGGCGTCGAAGGGCATGTCCGCCCACTTCAGGCGGACGCCGCCTCCATGGCCGGCGGTGGCCGGCGGCACGAAGCTGTAGGCTGGCTTCTGTCCCGCCCGCATGAGCTTGCCGGTGATGAAGTCGCGGTCCACTCCCATGGATAGGGCGCGCCGGACCCTCAGGTCCTGGAAGGCGGGCACGCTCACCGTATTCAGGGCGATGTAGGAAGTGGCGAGGGCGGGATAGGTGCGCACATACCCCGGCAGGGTATCTCGCAGCCTCTGCACCCGGCTGGACTGGAAGTTGGTGTTCAGGTCCAGTTCGCCCCGGGCGACCCGCCGCTCGGCCATGACCGAGTCCGGCGTTGGGAAGTAGTCGATCTGGTCCACGCAGACCGACCCGGGGTCGAAGAAATCCGGGTTCTTCACGACCCGGATGTGATCGCCCAGCTTCCACTCCACCAGGGTGAAGGCGCCGTTGCCGACGAAGTTCTCCGGTCGGGTCCAGGCGTCGCCGTGCGCCGCCACCACATGCGCCGGGACCGGGAAGAAGCTGTGGTGCTTGAGCAGGGCGGGAAGGTAGGGCGCGGGGTGCTCCAACCGCAGTTCCAGGGTCAGGGGATCCACCGCCCGCACGCCCAGCGTCTCAGGGCCGGCCTTTCCCTCGTTCACCGCCTGGCCGTTCTTCAGCAGGTAGAGAAGGAAGGCGTAGCTCGAGGCCGTGTTCGGATCGAGGAGCCGACGGAAGGCGAAGACAAAGTCCCCCGAGGTGACGGGGCGTCCGTCGGTCCACTTCGAGGGGCGCAGGCGGAAGGTCCAGGTGAGGCCGTCGGGCGAGGTGGTCCAGCTTTTCGCCAGGGCCGGCGTCGGCGAGGCGTCCGGGCCGTCGGTGAAGAGACCGGTGTAGAGGTCGCCGATGATGGCGAACTCGTCGACCAGGGAGGCCTTCTGAGGATCGAGCGTCCCGGCCTCGGTGTTGTTTCCCCACGCCAGGCAGGTCTTTCCAGCCGGGCAGGGCGGGCGGCTGACCTGGGGCTGGCATCCTGCGAGGACGACGGTGCAGGCCAGGGCGAGGAGAAGGGGAAGCTTCACGTGCGGTTCCGGGGCTACTCGCGCCTCAGGGCCTCGATGGGGTCGAGACGCGCGGCGCGCCAGGCAGGATAGGCGCCGAAGACCAGTCCGACCAGACTGGAGAAGCCCAGGGCGACGGGAATGGCCCAGGCGGGCAGGGCGAAGGGCCAATTCGCCACGGCGGAGATGCCGGCCGCGCCGAGGAGGCCGATGGCCAGGCCGATGAGGCCACCGACCAGGGACAGGGCCACGGACTCCAGGGCGAACTGGGTGAGGACGTCGCGGCGCCGGGCGCCCAGGGCCATGCGCAGGCCAATCTCCCGGGTCCGCTCGGTCACGGCCACCAGCATGATGTTCATGATGCCGACCCCGCCCACTACAAGGGAGATCCCGGCGATGGCCGCCAGCAGGACAGTGAAGGCGCCGATGGCCGCCTTCGAGGCGTCGAGGATGGAGGCCAGGTTCTGGGTCTCGAAGTCGTCGTCCTCGCCCTGAGGGATCCTGTGCTCGGTCCTGAGGAGGGTGTCGATGTTCTCCTGGACGGCGCTCACGGCCTCCTCGGACTCCGCCTTTACGAAGATGGTCTGGACGCTGTCGGCCTTGATCCGGCGCCCGATTACCCGCGAGCGCACGCTCTCCAGGGGGGATAGGATCAGGTCGTCCTGGTCGCGGCCGAAGCTGGACTGTCCCTTGGAGCCCAGCACGCCGATCACCTCGAAGGGCGCGCCGCGGATCCGGATCCGCTTGCCGATGGGGTCGGCCTCGCCCCAAAGCTGGGTGACCACCGTCGGACCCAGCACGGCCACCTTCCGGCCCTGCCGCGCGTCGCGGTCGTCGAACATCCTGCCCGAAGCGACCGTCAGGTCCCGCGCCTCCAGGTATTCGGGGGAGACCCCATAGATGGTGGTGCTCCAGTTGGCGCCGTCCGCCGTGACCTGGGCCATGCCGCCGACCGAGGGCGCCACCGCCACGGCGCCATCGACCTGGCGGCGGATGGCCTCGGCGTCGCCATCGGTGAGGCCCTCTCCGGCCCCCGCCCCGCCCATGACCCCGCCAGAGTTCCTTGGCTGCTTGGGGCTCACGATGATGAGGTTGGAACCCAGGCCGGAGATGGTGTCCGTGACCTGTCGCTGCGCGCCCATGCCGATGGAGGTCATCATGACCACGGAGGCGACCCCGATGACGACGCCCAGCGAGGTCAGGCCCGAACGCAGGGGGTGGGCGATGATCGCCCCGGTCGCGAACCGAATGATCTCTGCCGGTGAGACGCCGCTCATGACCGTTCATCCTCGGTCACGCGCCCGTCGCGGAAGGCGATCCTGCGGCGGGCGGCGTTGGCGACGCCCCGGTCATGGGTGACCAGCACGATGGTCAGGCCCTCGGTGTTGAGCTTCTGGAAGAGGGACAGGACCTCCACGCCGGTGGCGCTGTCCAGGGCGCCCGTAGGCTCGTCAGCGAGGAGAAGGTCAGGGCGGTTGGCCAGCGAACGGGCGATGGCCACCCTCTGTTGCTGCCCGCCAGACAGCTGGTTGGGCCGGTGACCCATGCGCGAGCCCAGGCCGACCCGCTCAAGCAGCTCTGCGGCGCGCTCCCGCCGGACACGCGGCGGCTGGCCGCCATAGATCATCGGCAACTCGACATTCTGCAGGGCCGAGAGTCGGGGCAGGAGCTGGAAGGACTGGAAGACGAAGCCGATCCGCCGGTTACGGAAGTCGGCCAGCTGGTCGTCGGAGAACCGGGCGACTTCCTCGCCCTCGAAGCGATACCGCCCGCCGCTGGGACGGTCGAGGCCACCCAGCAGGTTCATCAGGGTCGACTTGCCCGAGCCTGACGGGCCGATGATCGCGATGCTTTCTCCCCGCGCGATCGTCAGGCTGACCGAGTCGAGGGCCGTGACGGTTTCCTCGCCCATGACGTAGGTCTTGGTCAGATCCTCGATCTGGATCATCGCCGCCTCGCCCATGACCGGTCAGTCCGCGCCGACGCGCATCTTGGGCTTGGGGCCTCCGCCCACGATCAGGGTCTCGCCGGCCTTCAGGGGGCCGCGCACCTCCGTCATGGCGCCGTCGGTCGGCCCGACCTGGACAACCACCGGCTGGGGCCCATCCGGCGTCTGGCGGTAGACCGAGCCGGCGATGAAGCCCGCCGGGTCCGGGCCGAGTTCGAAGGCCAGGGGACGGAGCGCCTTGAGGCGCGTCTTCTGGCGCTCATCAAGGCGGGCCTCCAATTGGGAGAGGCTCTTGTTGACCACCTCAGCCACCGCTTTGCGGCCCGCCTCACCGCCTGGCGCGGCGGCGGCCGTAGCCTGGACGCGGAGCTCGGTCTGGATGTCCGCCCAGGCCTTCTTTTGCCGGGGGTCGAGCCCAAGCTGGCCGACCACCTTCTGCACCGCGACAGACCCCGGGAATGCCGGGCCGGAGTCGCTGCGGGTCGGCGTCCCGGGCGGTCCCCGGGGCGCGGCCTGAACCTGGGCCGGCGGCGTCCAGCGCAGGGCGGCGACCGGAACCTTGAGTACGCCCTCGCGGCGCTGGATCACGATGTCGGCGTTGGCCGTCATGCCGGGCAAAAGCTTTCCGCCCGTGTTCGCGGCCTCCGCCATGACCGTGTAGGCGACCACGTTCTGTTCGGTGACGGGCTGCTTGCGGACCTGGGTGACGATGCCCTCGAAGACCTGGTCCGGATAGGCGTCCACCGAGAAGGTCACGGCCTGGCCTTCCTTCACGCCGCCGATGTCGGCTTCGTCCACCGAGATCTTCACCTTCACGCGGTCGAAGTCCCGGGCAATCCGGAACAGGACCGGGGCCTGGAAGCTGGCGGCGACGGTCTGGCCGGGCTCGATGGCGCGAAGGACCACGATCCCGTCGATCGGCGCGATGATACGGGTGCGCGACAGGTCCACCTCGGTGGTCCTCAGGCTGGCGCGGCTCTGCTGGACCCGCGCCTTGGCGGCCTCGAGGGCGGCGGCGCTGGTACGGGCCTGGGCCTCCACGGCCTCCAGGGCGGCCTGGGAATAGTAGCCCTGGGCGGCTAGCGACTTGCGTCGCGAGAGTTCCTGGCGGGCCTGCTGGGCCTGGGCCTCAGCCTGGCGGACAGCGGCCTCGCCAGCGGCGACATCCGCCTGTCCGAGGCGGAGGCGGGACTCGTAGGTCTGGGGATCCAGTTCCGCCAGCACCTGCCCGGCCTTCACCCGGTCGTTGAAGTCCGCCGTGATGGACTTGATCTGGCCTGAGATCTGCGAGCCGACCTCCACCGTGACAAGGGCCTCGATCACGCCTGAAGCCGATACGGTCTGCACCAGGGCGCCGGACTCCACCTGGGCGGTCCGGTAGGGCGGGGCCTCCGGCTCGGAACGGCAGCTTCGCAGGCCAGCGCCGGCCAGCGCCAGCACGGCGAGACCGCCAAGAACGTAGAGGGCGCGCCGGCGCCAGTTCGGTCGGGCGGCTGAAGTCATGGCGCTGTGTCCCCGGTCGGTCGTACCGACGATATGGGCCTCATCCCGAGGCTTGGGAAGGGCCTGCCTCCGCCAGGAGGGCGCGGCGCTCCTCCGGCGCCAGGAACCGCCAGCGCCCCTCGGGAAGTCCCTCGAGGGCCAGGGGGCCAATCCGCGTCCGATGAAGGTCGATCACCCTGAGGCCGACGAGTTCGCACATCCGGCGGATTTGTCGGTTCCGGCCCTCCGAGAGCACGAAGCGGAGCCGGTCCTCGCCCTTCCGGAAGACCCCGGCGGGCTTGAGGGCCCGGCCGTCGAGGGACAGGCCATGCCTCAGGCGCGAGATGCGGTCCGGGGTCAGGGCGCCGGCCACCCGCACCTGGTACTCCTTGGTCAGGGGCGAGTCCGGCGAGATGATGGCCCGCGCCACGACCCCATCCGAGGTCAGGACCAGGAGGCCGCGGGAATCCCGGTCCAGCCGGCCAGCGGGCGGCAGGCTCAGGGCCTCGGGCGGCGGCGGTTCCCCGGCGAAGGCGCAGGCAGCCGTCAACAGGCTGCGCGCCTCTTCCTGGCCGGGGGCGGGGTGAGCGCTGACCAGGCCCACCGGCTTGTTCACCAGCACAGTGACCGGGCCCTCGCCGGGGGCGGCCTCGTCGATCACCTCAAGGGTCTGGCCCGGAAGGATCTTGCGACCCGGGTCCTCGACCTTCGCCCCGTCGATCCGCACCCGGCCGGCGGCGATCAGCGCCTCGGCCTCCCGGCGCGAGCAGACGCCCATGTGCGCCAGCCAGCGGTTCACCCGCTCGGGCGCATCACCGGCGAAAACTGAGGTCCAGGGCATGGGATCGGGAACTCCAGGCGCACTTCACGCCCCAACACCATTAGAGCGGATGTCGCCTCGACCACCAAACCCTCGAGGGTCGGCCCCTCGGGGTCAGGCCTCTTTCCGGGTCCCAAGGAAGAGGAAACGCGGCGTTCGGTCCTCGTCGGTCTGCTCTTCCACGGTCTCTACCGCGAATCCCTCGGCCTCCAGCCAGCGCTCCCAGTCGGCGCGGGCGAAGACGCCGACGCGATGGGTCTCGCCGGCGGTGGTCACCTGGCCGTCCGCGTCCTTCAGGAGAAAGGCGTAGTGGACGGTCGTGGTCCCGTCCGCCCCCAGCTCACCGCACCATTCGAGGGCCCGGACGGACCGCCCGTCCGGTGTTTCGCCGCCAAAGAGGTCCGACTCGCCGGGCTCGAAGGTCTCTGCGACATCATCGGGAACAAACAGGGCCAGCCCGCCGGGGGCGAGGTGGCGATGAGCGGTGGCGAAGGCGGCCCTCAGGTCGGCCTCCGAGGCCATGTAGGCGATGGCGTCGTGGGCCAGGACGATGTCGAAGCGCCGGTCGAGGTCCAGGGTCCGCATGTCGCCCTGGATGTGAAGGCACTCGGGGTTCAAGCGCCTCGAAACCTCCAGCATGGCGGGACTGAGGTCCGACAGGGTGCAGTCAAAGTCCGACTTCAGATGGAAGGCCACGTGCCCGCCGCCGCTGCCCAGCTCCAGCAGGGTCTGCGCCTGGGGTCGGCGGGCCTTGAGAATACCAAGGAATTCCGAACACTCCCCGGCATAGTGGGAGACGGGGGAGATCACGGGCCACCAGTCGGCGAGATGATCGTAAAAGACTTCCATCGCGCTGCCTGACACGACCGCCCGCAAGGCGGAAAGGGATGGAAGAGGATGGCTCCCCGAGCAGGACTCGAACCTGCGACAAGTCGGTTAACAGCCGACTGCTCTACCAGCTGAGCTATCGGGGATCACC
>CAIMLY010000257.1 GCA_903842425.1 uncultured Alphaproteobacteria bacterium
ACCAGTTCTTCATCTACACCGGCGGCACCACGGGCATGCCCAAGGGCGTGATGTGGACCCACCACGACATGCGCGAGATCACCCTGCAGGGCGCGCGCAAGCTGGGCCCGGTTCCCGAGACCCTCGCGGAACTGGCCGAGGCCACCCGCCGCATGCCGGTGGGCTCGCGCATCCTGCCTGCGCCGCCCCTGATGCACGGGACGGGACTGCTCACCTCCATGGGCACCATGATGGCCGGCGGCTGTGTCATCACCCTGGAGAAGCCCAACTTCGACGCCGAGGAGCTGCTGACGGCGATCGACGCCCACAAGCCCCAGACCCTGGTGATCGTGGGGGATTCCTTCGGCAAGCCGATCCTGAACGCCCTCAACGCCGCGCCCGGCCGCTATCACGTTTCCAGCATCCTGACCATCGTCTCCTCCGGCGTCATGTGGAGCCACGAGGTCAAGAAGGGCATGCTGGATCACATGCCCCAGGCCATGCTGAGCGACGGCTTCTCGTCCTCCGAGGCCCTGGGCATGGGCAACTCCATCATGACCAAGGACTCCGAGGTCCAGACCGCCAAGTTCATGCTGGGCGAGCGATGCAAGGTCTTCGACGAGAATGACCAGCCGGTCGAGCCGGGTTCGGGCAAGTCGGGCATGGTGGCCATCGGGCCGCCCAATCCGCTCGGCTACTACAAGGACGACGAGAAGACCGCCCGGACGTTCCGTACGATCAACGGCGTCCGCTACTCCATCCCAGGCGACTGGTGCATCGTCGAGGCGGACGGCACCCTGACCCTGCTGGGGCGCGGCTCGGCCTGCATCAACACGGCCGGCGAAAAGGTCTTCCCCGAGGAGGTCGAGGAGGCCCTCAAGACCCATCCCAGCGTCGAGGACGCCCTTGTGGTGGGCCTTCCCGACGAGAAGTGGGGCCAGGCCGTGACCGGCGTCATTCGCCTCGCGGAGGGCGCCAGCCTGGACGAGGAGGCCCTGCGGGCCCATGTCCGCAGGTCCCTCGCCGGGTACAAGACCCCCAAGCGGGTCGTCGCCACGGACCAGTCGATCCGCGCCAGCAACGGCAAGGCCGATTACGCCACGGCCAAGAAGATCGCCGAGACCACCCTGGCCTGAGGCCAGGCCGGGTCAGCGGCGGCGGACTTCCATCGGATAACCGGCGCGCGAGGCGCCCGCCGCCCTGTCGAGTTCGGCCCAGCCCGAGGCGTCGCCCGACAGGGTCGCGCGCCAGAAGGCCGACTGGAGGACCCGGAGCCTGCCGGCGGTCTTGCCCAGGACCGGGTCGCTCTCTGGCGCGTCGAAATCCCCGTGCCGGAAACCGTCCAGGATCGCGGCGTACTGCCGGCCGGGCCGGGCGGTCCGGAAGGCCTCCAGCCGCCAGTCCGGGGTTTCTCCGGCGGCGCCGAAATCGCGGCTTCCGGTGACACTGAACAGGGGCCGGGACATGCGGTCGAAGGCGCCGGCCTTCAGCCCGAGGCGTCCGGAGCCCTGGCCGCTGATCGCGAGGCCGGCGCGGAAGCCCGAGGGCAGGGGCGGCGGCGGCTCCGGCGATAGCCGCGCCCCGCACAGGACAAGGGTCAGGTAAGCTCCGAAGGAGTGCCCCGCCATGCCCATCCGGGACGGGTCGATGTGATCACGGACCCCTTTGGGAAGGCGGGCGTCCCGGTCGCGCAGCAGGGACTGGATGAAGGCGATGTCTGCAAGGCGACTGCGCAGGAAGACCGGACGCTCCATCACCTCCGCCAGGGAAACGCTGGCCGGACGCGCGCCCATGGCGGCGGCAAGGGCCTGTCGGACGGCGCGGGCGTCCTCCGCCGGCAGGGTCGGGTCCGGGACCTGGACGGAATCCGCGTGGGTCGGGTGGATCACGACGAGGCCGCGGGCCGCCCAGGCGCGTCCGGTTTCGCCGAAGGCGGCCAGGGAGCCTCCGAACCCATGGCTGAAAAGGACCACAGGCCAGGGCCCCGGTCCGGCTGGCATGTGGATGCGGGTCGGGATCGTCCGCCCCCGGGCGGGGTCCACCAGGTCGATGCGGTCGAGGGTCCGGACCGCGGGTTCAAGCGCCGCGGGGACGGCGAGGGCGGGGGCGGCCTGCAGGAGGCGTCGACGGCTGAACATGTCCCGCTTGTAGCCGGTCGCACCGGGCCCGCGCCAGTCCGGCGCAGGGCTGGCGCCGGGCGACCGGGTTCGCTACTCCGGACCAGAGGAGCCCCGCCATGACCCAATCCCCCGGAACCCCCTTTCGCCAGATGATGGAGTCCCTGGCTCCCGTGGACGGCGGGTTGGCCATCGACCTGCCGGGAGACTGGTTGCAGGGCCGTACGGCCTACGGCGGGCTGACCGGGGCCCTTTGCGTCGAGACGGCCGCCCGCCTCCAGCCCGACCTGCCGCCCCTCCGCAGCGCCCACTTCGCCCTCGCCGGCCCGGCCTCCGGGCAGCTGCTGGTGACCGCCCAGGTTGTTCGACGGGGCAAGTCCGCCGTGTCCATCGAGGCCTCGGTCACCGGCGAGGCCGGCCCGGCCGCCCGCGCCCTCCTGACCTATGGCGGCGAACGGGAGTCCCGCGTCCTGCACGCTGGCGCCCCGCGGCCGGCCGTGCCGAGCTCGGAGGACTGCACCGCCTTTTTCGCCGCGGACCGCGCGCCCGGCTTCGCCCGGCACTTCGATGTCCGCCTGGCCGCCGGCGCCCGCCCCCTGACGCCGGGGGCCGAGCCGCGCATCACCGTCTGGATCCGGCACGGTGACGGGGAAACGCCCTCAGGGACCCCCGCCCTCGTGGCCCTGGCCGACGCCATTCCCTCTCCGGCCCTGGTGCTTTTCCCGGAGTTCGCCCCCTTCAGCACCGTGACCTGGTCCCTGGACTTCACCACGAACGCGCCGGCCAGCGCCTCGGGCTGGTGGCTCCTCGACAGCCGGATCGACGCAGCCGGCGGCGGCTACGCCTCGCAGGACATGAGCCTCTGGAACGACGCCGGCCAGCTGGTCGCCCGCGCCCGCCAGATGGTCGCCGTCTTCATCTGA
>CAIMLY010000258.1 GCA_903842425.1 uncultured Alphaproteobacteria bacterium
GCCCTACCAGACGACGCTTCCCGGCTGCAAGACGGACTGCCGGGGCTTCCCCAACATCCCCCAGGATGAAATGAACCGCCTGTTCGTCCTCGCCTACCGGAACGGCGTGCAGATCTTCTCACACTGCAACGGGGACGCCTCGGTCGACATGATGATCGCGGCCCACCGCCAGGCCGAGAAGACCCTCGGCAAGGTCGACGCCAATCGCCGGACGGTGATCATCCACTCGCAGGTCATGCGGCCGGACCAGATGACGGCCTACAAGGCCCTGGGCCTGCTGCCCAGCTTCTTCACCAACCACGTCTTCTACTGGGGCGACATCCACCTGGCCAACCTGGGTCCGCAAAGGGCGGGCTACCTCAGCCCCCTGGCCAGCGCCTTCAAGGCCGGGGTCCCGGCGACCAACCACACGGACGCCATCGTCACCCCCGTGAACCCGATGTTCCTGGTCTGGACGGCGGTCAACCGGGTCACCCGGTCGGGCAAGGTCCTGGGTCCGGATGAGCGGGTCACCCCCTACCAGGCCCTGAAGGCCATCACCCTCAACGGCGCCTACACCTATTTCGAGGAGGCCTCGAAGGGCTCCCTCGAGGTGGGCAAGACGGCGGACCTGGTCGTCCTCGACCGCAATCCGCTGAAGGTGGACCCGAGCGTCATCCGCGACATCCGCATCGTATCGACGGTGAAGTCCGGCAAGACGGTCTACACGGCCCCGAAGGGCTGACCCCGTCCGGTCGTCAGTGGGCGTCGTCCCAGTTGGCGGCGGCGTTCACCTCGACCTTCAGGGGAACCGTGAGGGCGACGGCGGGCTCGGCGGCGCCCGCCATGACCCTGCGGATCACCTCGCCGGCGGCCGCAGCCTCGGCCTCGGGAGCCTCGAAGACGAGTTCGTCATGGACCTGGAGCAGCATCCGGGTCTTCAGGCCCGCTTCGGCGAGAGCCTCCGGCATCCGGATCATGGCGCGGCGGATGATGTCGGCGGAGGCGCCCTGCAGCGGGGCGTTGATCGCCGCGCGGTCGCCGAAGGCCCGCTCGGCCTGGCTGCGGGCCTGGACGGCGGGAATGTGGACCCGACGCCCGAAAAGCGTGGTCACATAGCCCTGCCGCCGCGCGGTCTCCCGCGCCTGGTCCATGTAGGCCCGGATGCCCGGGAAGCGCTCGAAATAGGTGCGGATGTAGTCCGCCGCCTCCTCCCTCGGGATGGAGAGCTGGGCCGCCAGGCCGAAGGCCGAGATCCCGTAGACGATGCCGAAGTTGATCGCCTTGGCCCGCCGGCGAACCTCGGCGGGCATGCCCTCGACGGGAACCCCGAAGACCTCCGAGGCGGTCATGGCGTGGATGTCCAGGTCCCGGGCGAAGGCGTCCTTGAGCTGTGGGATGTCGCCCACGTGGGCCAGGAGGCGCAGCTCGATCTGGCTGTAGTCGGCGCTGATCAGGACGTGTCCCGGATCGGCGACGAAGGCCTGGCGGATCTTGCGGCCCTCCTCCGTTCGGATCGGGATGTTCTGCAGGTTGGGGTCGGTCGAGGACAGCCGGCCCGTGGTGGTCGAGGCCAGGGCGTAGGAGGTGTGGACCCGCCCCGTGGAGGGCGCGATCGCCGCGACCAGGGCGTCGGTGTAGGTGCCCTTCAGCTTGGAGAGCTGGCGCCAGTCCAGCAGGACCCGCGGCAGGGCGTGACCCTCGGCGGCAAGCTCCTCAAGCACCGAGGCGTCGGTGCCCTGGGCGCCGGTGGCGGTCGTGCGCCGGGACTGAAGGCCCATCTGCCCGTACAGGACCTCGCCCACCTGCTTGGGGCTGCCCAGGTTGAAGGGATGACCGGCCAGGCGGTGGGCCTCGGCCTCCAGCTCGCCCATCCGGACCGAGAAGTCGTTGGACAGCCGGCGCAGCCGCTCGGGATCGATGCGGATCCCGGCGTTCTCCATGGCCGCCAGAACGGGCGGCAGGGGGCGCTCCAGGGTCTCGTAGACGGTCAGCAGCCCCTCCTGGCGCAGTCGGGGGCGAAGCACCCGGTAGAGGCGCAGGGTGACGTCGGCGTCCTCGGCGGCGTAGGCGGTCGCCGGTTCGATCGCCACGTGGCGGAAGCTCTTCTGGGCCTTGCCGGTCCCGGCCACCTGCTTGAAGGGGATGGGCGAATGTCCCAGGTGCAGGCGGGACAGCTCGTCCATGCCGTGCCCGTGCAGGCCGGCCTCCAGGACGTAGCTGACCAGCATGGTGTCCTCGATAGGCGCCACCTGGATCCCGTAGCGGGACAGGACCCCCAGGTCGTACTTGGCGTTCTGGCCCACCTTGAGGACGGAGGGATCCTCCAGGAGGGGCTTCAGGGCCGCCAGCGCGGCCTCCATGGGAATCTGGGCCAGGTCCTGGGGCGCCTCCAGGGCAAGGCCGGGTTCGGGCTCGTGGGCCAGGGGGATGTAGCAGGCCTCGCCGGGCCCCACCGCCAGGGAGACCCCCACCAGGCCGGCCGTGGCCGAGCCCAGGGCGTCGGTCTCGGTGTCAAAGGCAATGACGCCGGCGGCCCGGGCCCGGGCGATCCAGACCTCCAGGGTGGGCAGGTCGCGCACGCAGGCGTAGGCGGAGGCGTCCACCGGCTCGGCGGCGGCCGTCTGGTCGGCGGGGGCCTGGGCCTTGGCCGCCAGGTGGGCGCCCGCCACGCGGCGGCCCAGGGTGTTGAGCTCCATCTCCTGCAGGAAGGCGGCCAGGGCGTCGGGATCGGGGTCGGCCACCGCCAGCTCGTCCAGGGCCGAGGGCAGGGGCGCCTGGTCGTCCAGCTGGACCAGCCGGCGGGACAGGCGGATCTGCTCGGCGAATTCCAGCAGGATCTGCCGGCGCTTGTCCTGGCGGATCTCCCCGGCCCGGGCGAGCAGGGTCTCCAGGTCGCCGTACTCGTTGATCAGCAGGGCCGCGGTCTTGACGCCGATCCCCGGGGCGCCGGGGACATTGTCCACCGGGTCGCCGCACAGGGCCTGGACCTCCACGACCTTGTCGGGAAGGACGCCGAACTTCTCCACCACCTGTTCCGGGCCGATCCGGACGTTCTTCATGGTGTCGAGCATGGTCACCCGCTCGCCCACCAGCTGCATCAGGTCCTTGTCGGA
>CAIMLY010000259.1 GCA_903842425.1 uncultured Alphaproteobacteria bacterium
CGATGAAGCGCCGCCCGGTCTCCAGTCCGCCATCCAGTTCAAAACCGACCAGGCCGCCGTAGCCGCCCTTCATGACGCGGTCCGCGCGGGCCCGGGCCTCTCCGGTCTGCTGGGAGGGGTGGATCACCCGCGAGACGCCCTTGCGCCCCTTCAGCCAGGCTGCGACCGCCGTGGCGTTGGCGCAGTGGCGCTCCATCCGCAGGGCCAGGGTCTCGACGCCCTGGAGGATCTGGAAGGCGTTGAAGGGCGACAGGGCTGCGCCCAGGTCGCGCAGCAGGATGACCCGGGCCCGCAGGATGTAGGCGATGGGTCCAAGGGGCTTCACCGCCTGGGTCCAGACGGCGCCATGGTAGGAGGCGTCCGGGGTGTTCAGGAGGGGCTGGCGCTCGGGCCGGCTTTCCCAGTCGAACCTGCCGGAGTCCACGATCAGGCCGCCGATGGAGGTGCCGTGTCCGCCCAGGTACTTGGTCGCGGAGTACACCACGATGGCCGCCCCGTGGTCGAAGGGCCGCACCAGCAGGGGCGCCGCCGTATTGTCCATGATCAGGGGAATGCCGAACTCCCGCCCGATGGCGGCGACCTCGGCGATGGGGAAGACCTCGAGCTTCGGGTTGGGCAGGGTCTCGGCGTAGTAGGCCCGCGTCCGGTCGTCGGTGGCGCGACGGAAGTTCTCGGGGTCGGCAGGGTCGACGAAGCGGACCTCGATGCCCTGGTCCTTCAGCGTATTGGCGAACAGGTTCCAGGTGCCGCCGTAGAGTGCCGTGGACGAGACGACGTTGTCCCCCGCCCGGGCAAGGTTCTGCAGGGCGAAGGCCGAGGCTGCCTGGCCGGAAGCCACCGCCAGCGCGCCGACGCCGCCCTCCAGCGCCGCGATACGCTGCTCCAGGACGTCGGTCGTGGGGTTCATGATCCGGGTGTAGATGTTGCCCAGCTCCTGCAGGGCGAACAGGGAGGCGGCGTGGCCGGTGTCGCGGAACTGATAGGAGGTGGTCTGGTGGATCGGTACGGCGACGGAGCCCGTGGTCGGATCGGCCCGCCATCCGGCGTGCAGGACGAGGGTCTCAGGATGCTGGGGGGCGTCGGACATCGCGGGCTCCTTGCGCGCAGGACAGGGCGTCCGTCCTATCAGGCGCCCGCAGGGGGTCAAGCCGAGGGCCCTGTGATGATCTGACAGAAAATCTGGGGGAGGTTCCAGTCCGCTGGACGCTGGCGCCGTCCGGAGAAACGCTCCACCCTGGGTTGTCCACCCTTCCCCAGCCGGTGTTCCGGCGGGAAGATGGTGGGTGCACAAGGATTCGAACCTTGGACCCGCTGATTAAGAGTCAGCTGCTCTACCAACTGAGCTATGCACCCACGCCGGACGGCGCCTTGCGGCCCCGGGGCGAGGGCGCGGAAAATACTGGAAACCGCGTCGAACGCAAGGGCGTGGAGGGGAGTGTTTGGAATGAGTTCGCCGGGGGCCGCGGGCCGGGTTGATTTCGGGTTCCTGGATCGTCTCGCTGCAGGGGACCAGGCGCTGATGCGGGAGGTGCTGGGAATCTTCCTCGAGGAAGCTGCAGGCTGGGCGGAGCGCCTGCGCGCCGAGGCGGCGGCCGATGTGGTCCACACCGTCAAGGGATCGGGTCGGGCCGTGGGCGCCCACGAGCTCGGCGACCTGTGTGAAGCCTGGGAGATGGGAGAGTTCGGGGAGGTGGATCCGATCCTCGAGGAACTGGCCCGGGTGGAGGCTGAGATCCGCGACTGGCTGGCGGCCTAGATCCCCGCCCCGTTGTCCAGTGTCCTGAGGGTCGCCTCGTGCGCCTCCGCCTCGGCGGTGATCCAGCTGATGAAGGCCTTGACCTGGGGCAGGCGACCCTTGGCCTTGGGATGGACAAGGTAGTAGGCGAAGTCGACGGCGGTCGCGATCTGGAGCGGCGCCACCAGGCGGCCGGCGTCCAGGTCGTCCTGGGCGAGCGTGCGCTTGGCCAGGGCGACGCCCCGGCCGTTCACCGCCGCCTCGATGACCAGGCTGGACTGGTTGAACCGCGGCCCGCGGGCCCCGTCCACGTCCCGGACGCCCCGGGCGGCGAGCCACATGGTCCAGTCCGGGCAGGAGTCGTCCGGCTCGGGCGAGCCGTCATGCAGCAGGAGGTGGCGGTCCAGGTCCTCCGGCCGGTCCAGCGGATTTGCGGCGTGGAGCTCCGGGCTCAGCACCGGGATCACCGTCTCGCCGATCAGCCGGCGGACCTCCATGCCCGGGTAGCGTCCCGCCCCGTAGCGCAGGGCGATGTCCACCTCCCCGGCGGTCAGGTCCACCAGGTCCAGGCCCGCGGACAGCCAGACGTCGACCTGGGGATGGGCCGCCTCGAACCTTCCCAGGCGAGGCACCAGCCACTTCGCCGCAAAGGAAGGCGCGGCGGTCAGGGTCAGGCGACGTCCGTCCACGGCGGCGGTGAGGAGGGAGGCGGCCTCTGCCAGGCGGTCGAAGGCTTCGCGCAGGGCGGGCAGGGCGGTCTGGGCCGCGTCGGTCAGGAGCAGGCCCTTGGGGGTCCGGCGGAACAGGGGCGCGCCGACATAGTCCTCCAGGTTCTGGATCTGCTGGGACACCGCGCCGGGCGTGACCGACAGCTCGTCCGCCGCCCGCGAGAAGTTCAGGTGTCGCGCCGCCGCCTCGAAGGCGCGCAGGGCGTTGAGGGGCGGAAGCCGGCGACGGTCGGGGGAACGCTTCACGAGATTTCCTGAACGCTGGGGCAGAAGTCCTCGACTTGCGAATTGAGCCCTGTGCGGTCAGTTTGCAACCCTTCCGCCTTCCGCCCCGCCGTTTCCGCGGGGCAGGGCCAGCGTTTGTCGGGGGTCCAGGCCCCGCTTCCAGGGGTGCGCTTCCATCATGTCAGGCCGCAAGGGCGCCCCCGGGCGCCGGGACCTTGTCGTTGTAGAGGGCGGCGTCGCTGGCCGGGACCGGCGGGCGGCGAGCCCTGGCAAGGTCTGGCTGACCGGCGCGGGGCCCGGCGATCCCGACCTGATGACCGTCCGCGCGGTGCGCGTCCTGGGCGAGGCGGATGTGGTGGTCCACGACGGCCTCGTGCCGGCGGCCATCCTCGGCCTTGCTCCCGCCAACGCCCGCCGGATCTCCGTGGCCAAGCGCAAGTCGCGCCACACCTACGCCCAGGACGAGATCAACCGCCTGCTCGTCGGCCTGGCCCGGGAAGGCCTCAACGTGGTCCGGCTCAAGGGCGGCGATCCCTTCATCTTCGGCCGGGGCGGCGAGGAACTGGAGGCCTGCCAGGCGGCCGGCATCGACTGCGAGGTCGTGCCCGGGGTGACCGCCGCCCTTGCGGCCTCCGCCAGCGCCGGCGCGCCCCTGACCCACAGGGAGTCCGCACAGGCGGTCACCTTCGTCACCGGCCATGCCGCGGGTGAGGCCGAGCCCGACCTGGACTGGCCGGCCCTGGCCCGCGCCAACCACACCGTGGTGATCTACATGGGCGCCAGCACGGCGGGTCGGATCGCCGACCGGCTCATCGCCGCCGGCCGCGCCCCTTCGACCCCGGCCCTCGTGGTGTTCCGCGCAAGCCAGCCCGACGAGCGCCGCATTCCCACCCGCCTGGGCGAACTCGCCGGTGCGGCGGCGTCGGACACCGGCCCGGCCCTCCTGGTCGTGGGCGAGGCCATGTCCCGCGCCCTGGCCAGCGTGCCGCCGGTCTCCGGCCTGCGGGAGGAGCGGGCATGAAGGCGCTCACGGCAAACCGGCTCAGCGATGGCGAGGTCGTGTTCTGGAAAGACGGGGCCTGGGTGGAGCGGCTGGCCGAAGCCGGGCTGTTCGACGAGGATGGCCCCGCAGCGTCTGCGGAAGCGGCGGCCCGCGGCCAGCCGACCCTGGTCATCGATCCCTATCTCATCGACCTGGTGGACAGCTCGGGCTTCTGGGCGCCGGTCAGCTATCGCGAGCGCATCCGGGCCCTTGGGCCCACCAACCACGAGCTTCATGGCAAGCAGGCCGAGGGCGGCGGCGCCGTCGAAGCCCTCCGCCAGGCTCACGGCGCGGCCCGGTCCTCGGGGCGCGTCAACCTGATCCGCCGCAAGTAGGAGGGCGAATGTACCGCTACGACGCCGTCGACCGTGCGGTCCTGGCCGACCGCACTGCTGAGTTCCGGGACCAGGTGGAGCGCCGCCTGTCCGGTGAGCTCACCGAAGACCAGTTCAAGCCCCTGCGGCTGATGAACGGGCTCTACCTTCAGCTGCACGCCTACATGCTCCGGGTGGCCGTGCCCTATGGCTCGCTCAATCCCGTCCAGATGCGCGCCCTTGCGGACATTGCGCGGCGGTTCGACCGGGGTTACGGCCACTTCACCACCCGCACGAACATCCAGTTCAACTGGGTCCGACTTGCCGACGCGCCGGACATCCTGGACGCCCTGGCCGCCGTGGACCTCCACGCCATCCAGACCAGCGGCAACTGTATCCGCAATGTCACCGCCGACCCTTACGCCGGGGCTGCGGCCGATGAGCTCGAGGATCCCCGGGTCTGGTGCGAGGCGATCCGCCAGTGGTCCAGCCTGCACCCCGAGTTTTCCTTCCTGCCGCGGAAGTTCAAGATCGCGGTGACGGCCTCTCCCCACGATCGCACGGCGGCGAAGGTGCACGACATCGGCCTCCTGCTGAGGCGCGGACGGGACGGGGAGACCGGGTTCGAGGTCATCGTCGGCGGCGGCATGGGCCGGACCCCCCACGTGGGTCCGACCATCAAGGCCTACCTGCCGTCTGACCGCCTGTTCTCCTACCTGGAGGCCATCCTGCGCGTCTACAACCGCCACGGACGGCGCGACAACATCTACAAGGCGCGGATCAAGATCCTGGTGTCGGCACTGGGCGCGGAGGCCTTCGCCCGCGAGGTCGAGGCCGAGTGGGAGAGGATCGGGACCGACGGCGACCTGCCCCGGGCCGAGGTCGACCGCATCCGGTCCGCCTTCACGACGCCTGACCTCGGGGGTGCGCCGTCGTCCGGCGACTTCGAGGCCCGCCGGGCTGCGGAACCGGCCTTTGCGCGCTTTGTCCGGAACAACCTCAAGGCCCACCTCCGCCCGGGTTACGGCATTGTCGACATCTCGCTGAAGGGAATCGGCGAGACTCCCGGCGACATCTCCGCCGACCAGATGGAGGTCGTGGCCGACCTGGCGGAACGGTTCGGCCAGGGCGATATCCGGGCCACCCATGAGCAGAACCTCGTCCTGCCCCATGTGAGGCTCGAGCATGTCCACGAGGTCTGGAAGGGCCTTGCGGCCGTCGGCCTTGCGACGCCCAACATCAACCTGATCAGCGACATCATCGCCTGCCCGGGCCTCGACTACTGCGCCCTGGCGAACGCCCGGGCGATCTGCGTGGCCCAGGACATCGCCCGTCGTTTCGAGGCGCCGGACCGCGCGGAGGCCATCGGCGAGCTCAAGATCAAGATCTCGGGCTGCATCAACGCCTGCGGCCACCATCATGTCGGTCACATCGGCATCCTCGGCGTCGACAAGAAGGGCGAGGAATTCTACCAGCTCACCCTGGGCGGATCGGGGGCCGAGGACGCCGCCGTCGGCAAGATGCTCGGTCCGGCCCTGCCCATCGACCGGGTGACAGACGCCGTCGAGGCGATCGTCGAGGCCTACCTCCGGGAACGGACAGGCGGCGAGCGCTTCCTCGACACCCTGCGCCGTACCGGCGACGCCCCTTTCCGGGAGGCCGTCTATGCCGACGCTCATTAGGCGGGAGGGGGCCGGTTGCGCCTGGGCGGACGATACCTTCGTCACCCTTGAGGACGAGGCGCCCGATCCGGGTGGTGACGTGATCGTCACCCTCAGCCGTTTCCTGGCCGAGGGTGAGGCCCTGGCCGCCAGGCCAGCCGGCCGACTCGGCGTGCGCCTGGAGCCGGAAGACGAGGTCGAGGCCCTGGAAGGTCGCCTGGCCCCGGTGGTCCTCGTGGCGCTCTCCTTCCCGAAGTTCCGGGACGGCCGTCCCTTCACGGCGGCCCGGCTGCTTCGCACCCGGCTGGGTTTCCAGGGCGAGATCCGGGCCGTCGGTGATGTCCTGCGGGACCAGGCGGGGTTCATGGTCCGCTGCGGCTTTGACGCCTTCGTTCCATCGGATGGCTCCGGCCCGGAGGCCTGGGCCCTGGCGGCCGCGCGTCACCGGCACGTCTACCAGAGGGCCGCCGATGGTCGCGCGCCGGCCTTCCTCGAACGGCAGGGAGGCTGACATGGCCTACGATCCCGCGGAACTGCCCGACCTGGAGACCCGGCTCGACGCCGAACTGAGGCGGGCCGAACCTCAGGCCATCCTCGAGAAGGCGGTGGAGACCTTCCCGGGCGCCCTGGCCCTGGTGTCCTCCTTCGGGGCCGAGTCCGCGGTTCTCCTGCACATGGTCTCGCGCGTCCGGCCGGACCTGCCGGTCCTGTTCCTCGACACCGGCATGCTGTTCGCCCAGACCCTGGACTATCGTCGAACCCTGTCGGCCGGGCTCGGCCTGACGGGGGTCCGCGACCTGCGCCCGGCCTTTGCCGACCTGGCCACGGCCGATCCTCGCAGCGACCTCTGGAAGACGGATACGGACGGCTGCTGCGAGGTGCGCAAGGTCCTGCCACTCGAGCGGGGACTGGAGGGCTTCGAGGCCTGGATCACCGGCCGCAAGCGCTTCCACGGCGGCGATCGGATGGCCCTGCCGGTTGTGGAGCGCGCAGAGGGGCGGATCAAGTTCAACCCCCTGGCCAACTGGGACAAGGCGGCGCTGGACGCCTACATGCAGGTCCACGACCTGCCGCCGCATCCGCTGGTCGAGCATGGATATCCATCGCTCGGCTGCTGGCCCTGCACCCAGCCTGTGGAGGCGGGCCAGGATGTCCGGGCGGGTCGCTGGGCGGGTTCCGAAAAGACCGAATGCGGGATACACGTCGCGCGCACGCCGGGGGCGGTGAACGACCTCGGCGGCGATATCTGAGCCCCGCTCCAGTCCGGATTGTGCAAGTGACCGAGACCGCCGCCGCGCCCGTGAAGAAGTCCGGGGCCTTCGCTGAAGAGACCGTGACCTGGGTCCAGCACTGGACGGACAGGCTCTTCTCCTTCCGGACGACCCGGGACCCGGCCTTCCGGTTCCAGAGCGGCCAGTTCGTGATGGTCGGACTCATGGTCGAGGGCAAGCCCCTGGTCCGGGCCTATTCCATCGCCAGTCCCTCCTGGCACGACGAGCTCGAGTTCTATTCGATCAAGGCCCCCAATGGCCCGCTGACCTCCCGCCTCTGCAATATCGAGGTGGGGCAGACCGTCCTGGTCGGACGCAAGCCCACGGGGACCCTGGTGACGGACGGCCTCAAGCCGGGCCGGCGCCTGTACATGCTGGGGACGGGGACCGGTCTCGCGCCCTGGCTCTCCCTCGCGCGGGACCCGGACGTCTACGAGCACTTCGAGACGGTGGTGGTCACCCACACGGTCCGCGAGGTCGCGGACCTGAACTACCGGCAGCTCTTCGAGCAGGACCTTCCCAACGACGAGATCCTGGGAGAGATCGTGGGCCCCAGGCTCAGGTACTATCCGACCGTCACGCGGGAGCCTTTCCCGACGCAGGGGCGCATCACGGACCTGATCGCCTCGGGCCAGATGTGCCGGGACCTCGGCCTGCCCGACCTTGATCCGGCCGTGGACCGGCTGATGCTCTGCGGCGGGCCGTCCGTGCTGGCCGACCTGAAGCCGCTCCTGGAAACCCGGGGGTTTGTCGAGGGGTCCCTCTCCCAGCCGGGCGATTACGTGCTCGAGCGGGCCTTCGTGGAGAGCTGACCCGCCCTGTCAGGCCGGAGGGCAGCCCTTGAACTCGCCGACCTTGCTGACGCTGAGGTGGGACAGGTTGAGCTTCATGATCGGCTTCATCGAGGCCGAGCCGGACCCGGTGAACAGGTCGATCCGGTTGCCCTTGATGGCGCCGCCCGTATCCGAGGCGTACCAATAGCCGTCATGGGCCCGGCCATCCGGCATCCTCAGGCCCACCGTCTCCTGGATGAACAGGACCGTGCGGCGGGGGATCACCTTGGTGTCGATGGCCGCCGTGCGCATGGCCACCACGCGGCAGCCGAGCGAATCGAGCACGCCGACCCCGCGGGCGCCGACATGGTAGAGGGTGGCCTTCAGGCGGTACTGGGGGGAGCCGGGGACCTCCCCGGTCAGGGCGCCGACCAGGAGGTCGCCGATGGGGTCTCCGCTGGCCGTGCCTGCAGTGGACGGGACAGCTGCGAGGCAGGCGATGATTGCGGCCAGGGCGGCGAGGCGGCGTCGCATGACGTCTCCTCCTTCGTCGTTGATCTGTCGTCGGCCGCCTTTTAACGATTGCGGCCCGCCCGGGCAACCTTGGGCGGCCAGAGCGAGGACGGGATGAAAATCTTCGGGGATTCGATTTCGGGCAACTGCCTGAAGGTGAAGTGGACCGCTGACCTCCTGGGACAGCCCCATGACTGGGTCGAGACCAGCGTGCTTTCGGGCGAAACGCGCACACCGGATTTCCTCGCCATGAACCCGGCCGGGCAGGTTCCCCTGGTCCTCCTGGACGACGGGCGTCCCCTGGCCCAGTCCAACGCCATCATCCTGCACCTGGCCCGGGGATCCGAACTGATTCCGGAGGACCCCTACCTCCAGGCCCGCATGCTGGAGTGGATGTTCTGGGAGCAGTACAGCCACGAGCCCTATGTCGCCGTGGCCCGGTTCCAGGTCCGCTACCTGGGCCGCGCCCCTGAGTCCCTCGACGCGGATCTTGTCCGCAGGGCCCGGGGGGCGCTTGACCGGCTGGACACGGCCCTCGAGGGCCGGGACTGGCTGATCGGCGACCGGTTCACCCTCGCCGACATGGCCCTGGCGCCCTACACACGGTTTGCGCCGGAGGCGGGGCTCGACCTGGGGGCCTGGGCCCGCCTTCCCGGATGGATCGCCCGTGTAGAGACCCGCCTGGGTCTCCCCGCCCTTGGAGTCGCCTGATGTCCCGCCGGATCGCCGCCATCCTTGCCGTCCTCGCCCTCGGGTCAGGCGCGCCCGGCGCTGCACTCGCCTGGGGATCCTCGGGGCACAGGATCGTCGGCCAGGCCGCGGTCGAGGCCCTGTCGCCGGAGCTGCCCGGATTTCTTCGGACCCGCGCCGCCGCCGCGGACGTCGGTGAGTTCTCCCGGGAACTTGACCGATCCAAGGGGTCCGGAAGAGCCCATGGCGTCGCCCTGGATTCCGGGCATTTCATCGACCTCTACGACGATGGGACCGTCATGGGCGGCCCCAGGCTGGAGGCCATGCCCTCCGACCGCGAGGCCTATGAGACCGCCCTGCGCGCGGCCGGGACCAACGCCTGGAAGGCCGGATGGCTCTACTACTCCATCCTCGAGACCCAGCAGCAGCTGACCCGGGACTTCGCCATGTGGCGGGTGCTGGATCATGCGGCCCGCACGGAACGCAACCCCGATCGGAGGGCCTGGTTCCGGGCGGACCTGAAGCGACGCGAGGCTGTCATCCTCCAGACCACGGGCCGGCTTTCGCACTATGTCTCTGACGGCTCCCAGCCGCTGCACGTGACCATCCACTTCAACGGGTGGGGCGAGGGCCCCAATCCCGAAGGGTTCACCAAGGGCCGGATCCACGGGCCCTTCGAGGGCGAACTCGTCGCGGCGGGAGTCCGGCTGGACGACATCCGTCAGGCCATGCCGCCGCCGTCGCCAGTCCAGGGCGGCCTCGAGTCGCGGATCACGGACTATCTCACCCTGGCCTGGCGCGAGGTGCCGGCCCTGTACCGGCTCGAGAAGGCCGGCGCCCTGGTCCCGGGCGACCCCCGCGGGGCGGCCTTCGCCCGCGAGCGGCTGGCGGCGGGCGCCGGCGCGCTCCGGGACTTCGTGGACCTCGCCTGGCGCACCTCCGCGGGGGCCAGGCTCGGCTGGCCGGAAATGACGGTCGAGGACGCCTTGGCCGGTCGGGCCGACATCTGGATCTCGCTCTACGGTAAGGACTGATGGCTGGGCCCCAGTTCGGCCTTGCCGAGGCGGGCCGCAGCTGGCCGGACCGGCCCTCCGTCTTCGGCATCGCCCGCCGGGGAGGGCGGATCGCCCTGGTCGAGATCGGCGATCCCTCCGAGAAGGTCTGGCTGGCCCTGCCGGGCGGGGGGCTCGAGCCCGGCGAGTCGCCGGAAGGCGCCCTTGTCCGGGAGTTCGCCGAGGAAACCGGCCTGGTCGTGCGTCCTGGGGTTGTCCTCGGCGAGTCCTCGGACCGGGTGATCATCAACGCCGGCAGGGCCTTCAACGTCCGCGGACGCTTCTTCACGGTCCGGCTGGTCCGCGAAGAGCCGGGACGGTTGACCGAGCCGGATCACCGCCTGGTCTGGCGGACGCCCCTGGAGGCGATCCGCACCCTTCACCGGCAGTCCCACGCCTGGGCGGTGGTGGAATGGCTGCGCGGTTTGCAAGCTGCGGGTGGGCATAGTAGCCCAGCCCTGGGACAGGGACGGAGGGCTCCATGAGCGAGGCCAGGCTGATCGACGGACGGGCTGAGGCCGAGGCCCTCCGGCTGCGGGTGACGGCGGAGGTGGCCGAGCTGAAGTCACGCTATGGCCTGACCCCGGGTCTCGCGGTCGTGCTTGTCGGCGAGGACCCGGCCTCCCAGGTCTATGTCCGCTCGAAGGGAGAGCAGTCCCTGGCGGCCGGCATGCACTCGGTGACGCACACGCTTCCCGCCGAGACGCCCCAGTCCGCCCTTATTGACCTGGTCCGCCAGCTCAACGCCGACCCGGCGATCCACGGGATCCTGGTCCAGATGCCCCTGCCGAAGGGACTGGACGAGAAGGCCGTTATCGAGGCGATCGATCCGGACAAGGACGTGGACGGGCTCCATGTGGTGAATGCCGGTCGCCTCTCGCAGGGCCTGGCGGCCCTCGCGCCCTGCACCCCCGTGGGCTGCATGATCCTGCTCCGTCAGACCCTGGGCGAGGACCTGTCGGGCCTCCGGGCCGTCGTGCTCGGCCGCTCGATCCTGGTGGGCCGGCCGGTCGCACAACTATTGCTGCAGGCCGACTGCACCGTGACCATCGCCCACTCCCGGACCCGGGACCTGGCCTCGGTTTGCCGGGACGCCGACATCCTGGTGGCGGCGGTGGGCCGGCCCCGGATGATCCCGGGGGACTGGATCAAGCCGGGCGCGACGGTGATCGATGTCGGGATCAACCGCGTACCCTTCGACGACCCTGCAAAGGCCGCAGAAGGGCGGACCAAGCTGGTCGGCGACGTGGACTTCAAGAGCGCGCGCAAGGTCGCGGGGGCGATCACCCCGGTGCCCAACGGCGTCGGTCCCATGACCGTCGCCTGCCTCCTCGCCAACACCGTGACGGCGGCGAGGCGGATCCGCGGGGTCTAGCCCCAAGACCTGTTCACTGGGGTTCACCCGCAGCGGGGAGGCAATCGCCACCGGGACGGAGGGTATCTGCGGAGCCGCCGTTGACCCCCGCACCGGGCGTTGCCCGGAGCTCCCCCGAATGGGGAGCAATTGGGCGCTCTAATTCGTCCCCCAAGAAGGAGGTGGACCGCGCAGCGGGCCGGAAGGGGTCTGTTGAGGGGCCATCGCACCCCTCACGCCGTCCGGATCGCTTCGGCGGGCCTGTGGCGCAGCGCTCGTGGGTCCGGGACCTAGCCGGGGAGGGGCGCGAAGCTGGTCGCCGCGCCTTCGTCCGCCGCCTTGACGATGGCGGCAAGGGCGTCCCGGGTCGCGGCCTGGAAGGCCTCGGCGATGGCGCCGCCCCGGTTCTCTTCCGCCCGACGGGTGAACGACAGGGTCTCTTCCCGAACGACCTTCTGGTCGCGAAGCCGGGTGACCACCACGTGCAGTTCGATCCGGACCTCGGGAGCCGCGCGGGGCCCCTGGTCGTAATCCGCCTCGAACCGCGAGACATCCACCCTGAGCCCAAAGGCTGGCCGCCCGAGCTCGCCCGGCGTGATGAGCCGCGCCGGCCCCCGGCTGGAAGCGAAGGCGGCGACAAGGGCCTGGTCGAACAGTACGGAGGCTGACTGGGTCCATCGGGCGTTGGCGAGGTAGGCGGCTTCCGCCCCCTCGGCGGTGAGGATCCTGTCCCCCGCGGCGGCGGGGTGGAAGCTTCCGCCGCCCCGGATGATCGGGACCCGGCCCTCTGTCGGCGTCGACGCGGCGAGGGGGCCGGGATCGGGGGTGAACCGGTAGAGCTGCGCCGGCTTTGTGTCGGGCAGGAGGGTGATGCATCCGGCGAGGGCCAGCGCCGCACCAGCGGCCGCCAGACGGAGGAGGTTCCGGGTCAGGGTCACGGGCGGACTTCCTTTTCCTTGCCGGGGCTCTTGGTGATCAGGCCGCGGGGGTTGGCTTCCAGTTCTCGGGACAGTCGGGTCAGTGAGTCGGCCGCCCCCTGCAGGGCCCCGATGGCGGCGGTGAACTGCGAAAGGCTGCTGGCGGTGTGGTCTCCGCCCGGGCCGTCGACCCGGGCGATGACCGCACGGAGCTCCTTCACCGCCGTCTGGGTCTCGGTGGCGGCCTCGCCCAGGCTCTTCAGCGTCTGGGCGCCCTCGCCCTCGACCAGGGTCCTGCTGGAGGCGGACAGGGCGGCGATTTCCTGGGCGGCGGCGTCCAGGCTCTTCAGGGCGGCCTCGGTTTCGCCGATGACCTGCTTGCGGCGCGCCAGCTCCGAGGAGAAGGACTCGACGTTCCTCAGCGAAGTCTGGATGGAGGCGATATTCTCAGGGGTCAGCATGGCGTTGACCCCCTGGAGCGCCTTCACCGTCTCGGTCAGGACCGACTCGCCCCCGCTCAGGAAGCCCGAGAGGGCGGAGGGCCGGGAGGCTATCACTGGCGTCTTGCCAAAGGGGGTCTGCTCGCGGACCAGGGGATTGCCCCGGGTGCCGGCGCTCACCTGGATGAAATTGACCCCCGTGATGCCGAGCGGCTCGATGGTGGCGACGGAGTCGCTGCGGACCGGCACCTCGGCGCTCATCCGGACGTGGGCGACGACCTTCTCCGTATTCTGCGGGTAGAGCTCGATCTGGGTGATCTCGCCCACCTTGATCCCGTTGAACCGGACCTCGCCGCCCTTGCTCACGCCATTCACCGGCCCCTGGAAGATGATGTCGTAGTTCTGGAAGTCGCGGTTCAGGTTGAACTGGGCGAGCCAGATCCCGAAGGCCATCAGCCCGACGAGCAGGAGCAGGGAGATCAGGCCCACGAGGGCGTAGTTGGCGTCTTTTTCCATCAGGCCTGGGTCCGGTGTTTCTGGGCGGCGGCGCGTCCCCTGGGCCCCAGGAAATACTCCCGGATCCAGGGGTGGGTGGAGGATTCAAGGGTTCGCACCGGCTCTGCAGCCACCACGTGCTTGTCGGCCAGCACCGCAACGCGGGTGGTGATGGCGTAAAGGCTGTCGAGGTCGTGGGTGATCATGAAGACGGTGAGGCCGAGGCTTCGGGACAGTTCAAGGATCAGGTCATCGAAGGCTGCAGCGCCGATGGGGTCCAGTCCGGCCGTCGGTTCATCGAGGAAAAGCAGTTCCGGGTCCAGGGCCAGGGCGCGGGCCAGGCCGGCCCTCTTGCGCATTCCGCCCGACAGCTCCGAGGGCTTGAGGTCGCAGGCCTCGGGCGGCAGGCCCACCAGCCCGATCCGGATCTCGGCCAGTTCACGGATGGTCCGCCTGGGGAGCCGGGTGTGCTCGGCCAGCGGCGCCTCGACGTTCTCGGCCACTGTCAGGTTGGAGAACAGGGCCCCCTGCTGGAAGAGGACGCCCCAGCGCCGTTCGATGGCGCCCCAGCTGCGCCCGGGGTCCGCATGGATGTCGTGGCCGAACACCCGGACCGAACCGCCTTCGGGGCGCTTGAGGCCGATGATGGTGTTCAGCATGACCGACTTGCCCGAGCCGGAGCCTCCGACCACGCCCAGGATCTCGCCCCGCTCGACGGTCAGGTCCAGGTCCTGGTGGATGACCCGGGTCCCGAACTGCGATCGCAGGCCGCGGATCTCGATGGCCGGGGGATCCTGCCCCAGGGCCTGAGGTTGGGGGCCGGTCACAGGTCGAGCTTCATGTAGATCAGGGCGAAGACCGCATCGATCAGGATGATGGCGAAGATCGCCTGCACCACGGCGGCGGTCACCCTCTGGCCCAGCGACAGGACGTCGCCTTCGACCAGCATGCCCTGCCTGCAGCCGATGCCCGCGATGGCTATGGCCATCACCGGCGCCTTCGACAGGGCGATCCAGAAATGCGTTGCGCCCACGCTGTCCACCAGCCGGGTCATGAAGAAGCTGGGGCCCAGACCAAGCATGGACCAGGTCACGACGGCGCCTCCAATCAGGCCGGCGACTGTGGCGACGAAGGTCAGGAGGGGAATGGTCAGGAGCAGGGCCGCCACCCGCGGGAAGACGAGGGCTTCGAAGGGATCCACGCCCATGACCTTCATGGCGTCGACCTCCTGGGTCATCTTCATCGACCCGATCTCCGCGGCGAAGGCCGACGCCGAGCGGCCGGCCAACAGGACCGCGGTGATCACGATGCCGAACTCCCGGGTCACGGCGATGCCGATGAGCTCCACCGCAAAGACCTCGGCGCCGAACTGGCGCAGGGTGTTCACGCCCAGCAGGCCCACGACTGCGCCGATGAAGAAGGTGGTGACCGTGATGATCGGCAGGGCGTCAAGCCCGGCCCGCTCCGCCATCGAGACGCAGGGCGCCCAGCGGATGCGCCGGGGGTCCATGAGAGTCCGCGCCGAGACCGCCATCAGGCGTCCAGCGAAGGCGAGCGTCCCGTAGGTTTCCTGGTAGATCGACCCCACGCCGCGTCCGATCCGTTCCAGGAACGCGCGGATGGGGCCGGGTCCCGTGCGCCGCTTCGGCCGGGAGGCGTTCGCCCGCTCGACCATCTCCAGCAGCCTCATGTGGTCGGCCCGTCCCGTCACCCGCCCGAGGTCCGGCTCAGCGCCCAGCGCCCGCAGGATGGCCCACGCCCCGGCGATGTCCATCCGGCGCACGTCGGTGAGGTCCACGGCCGTCCCGGGGGTGAGCCGGGCCGCGGCGATGAGCGCATCCCCGACACCCTGCACCAGCGCGCCGCACCAGTCCCCGGCGAGCCGGTAGGCGCCGGCCTCCTGGGGGTCAGGCGGACTGAAGACGGGTGTCAGGCTCATGAGGTCATCCTGCCGCGGAGGCTCGGGACGAGCCGCACCGCGCGCCTGCCCACACTAGTCCAGCCCTGTGCCGCCGCGCAAAGCCCTTGTTGGTGGAGAAGGCTTCAGGCGAGGCCGATCTCCCTCAAGCGCTGGGCCAGGAAGTCGCCCGCCGTGATGGGTGGATCTGGCGTGCGCGCGCCAAGGCAGGAGGGCAGGGCGGCGAGGGACAGGTCCGAGTGGGGGTGCAGGAAGAAGGGCATGGAGTACCGGCTGACATTCGGCCCCTGCGGGTTCACCACCCTGTGCGTGGTGGCCGGGATCACGCCATTGGTCAGCCGGGCCAGCATGTCTCCGGAATCGATGATGAGCTTGCCCGGCTCGGTCTCGACGGCGATCCAGCGCCCGTCCCGGTCCAGGAGCTGGAGGCCGGCGCCTCGCGCGGCGACGAGGATGGTCAGGAAGTTGATGTCCTCATGCGCCGCCGACCGCACCGCGCCGGCCGGGGCGTCGCCGGGCACGGGCGGGTAATGAAGCAGGCGCAGGATCGAGGGCCCGAAGCGGATTCGGGCGTCGAACCAGTCCTCGGGCAGCGCCAGCGAGGGCGCGAGGGCGGACAGGAGCAGGCGCCCCGTGAGGTCCAGCCCGGAATAGAGCGCCTCGAAGGTGTCGCGGAAGCCCGGCGGCTGGTCAGGCCAGGCATTGGGCGGCAGGGGTTCGACAGCGAGGGCCTGGGGCGAGGGCTCCCGGCCGATCTGCCAGAACTCCTTCAGGTCGGGGGCCTGGCTGTCCCGGGCATGCTCCGCGCCGAAGGGCGTGTACCCCCTCAGGCCGCCGGCGCCGGCCAGCTTGGCTTCCAGCGGCAGGTCGAACAGGGCGGCTGACAGGCTGTAGGCCCGGTCCAGCAGCTCAGTGGGAACGTTGTGGTCCGCCAGGATCACAAAACCCCAGCGCCGGAGGCTGGCGAACAGGTCCCGCTGGAATCCCGCCCGGGCCCCGGGTCCGCCCTCGGTGAAGTCTGAGAGCCTGAGCTCTGGAACCGTCCCGGTCATTCCGCGTCTCCCGCCATCAGGTCTTCGACGTCCTGCCGCCGGGGGCAGGCGGGCTGCGCGCCCGGCTGGGTCGTGGAAAGCGCCGCCGCGGTGCAGGCGAAACGCAGGGCGCGGGGGTCGTCCTGTCCTTCGAGGAGGGCGATCACGAGGGCGGCGGTGAAGACATCCCCGGCCCCCGTCGCGTCCACAGTCGTGACCCTGGGGGGGCGCGCCTCGGCCGTCTGGCGGCCGCTGCGCAGGAGGCGCGCGCCGCCGGCCCCCAGGGTGACCGCGACGGCGCCGCGTACGCCCGCCGCAGTCTCTCCCAGGGCCTCGGCCTCGATCTGGTTCACCACGATCAGGTCCGCGCGCTCCAGGCAGTCGGCCGGGAGCGGGCGGAAGGGCGCCAGGTTGAGGGCGACGAAGCCGCGGGCCCGCCGCACCGCCTCGGCCACGACCTCCGAAGGGCATTCCATCTGGCAGAGCAGGGCCTCGTCGAGGGTTGCAGGCAGGTCTTCCGGCGCCGCCAGGGCGTTGGCTCCGGACGCCACGATGATCTGGTTCTCCCCCTTGGCGTCGACGCCGATCAGGGCGACGCCGGTGTGGGTCCCTGGAAGCCGGCGCACCTCGGCCAGGTCCACGCCCTCGGCCTTCAGAAGCGCCAGGGCCTCGTCGGCGAAGGCGTCGTCGCCTGTGCGAGCCCAGAGCCGGACCTCTGCGCCCAGCCGGGCCAGGGCGAGGGCCTGGTTGGCGCCCTTTCCACCCGGATGTCGTTCCAGGCTGGCCCCGATGACGGTCTCGCCCGCCCTCGGGAGCGAGGCGGCGGTCGCCACGATGTCGAGGTTGACCGAGCCGACGACCCGGATGAGAGGCCGGCTCATCCGTAGCGCCCCAGGAGGTCGCAGACCTGATCGAAGGCGCCGTCGGCGTCTGCCTCCACCCCCCAGAGGGCGGTCTGGGGACGCCCGGCGGAGAGGCGGAACTCCACCGCCGTGTGCCCGAGGGTCAGGGGGGACTCCGTCTCGATCGCCAGATGGCAGGGGCGCAGCCTGAAGAGGTCCGGCGCCAGCAGCCAGAGGACCACGCAGGGATCATGCATGGGCGGCGGGCCGCCAAGCCCGATCTCGGCCTCGGTGCGGGCGCTGAAGGCCAGGAGCTGGCCGACGGCGCGCGCCTGGGGGCTGTCCAGCCCCTTAAGTCGGGCGCGGCGGGGAGGGGTCGCCGTGACCTGGTGGGTGACGTCGAGGCCCAGGAGGACCAGGTCCACGCCGGACCGGGCCACGATTTCGGCGGCATGGGGATCGGCGTGGATGTTGTATTCGGCCGAGGCGGTGATGTTTCCGCCCTCGCGCCGGGCCCCACCCATGGCGACCACCTGGCGGATGCGGGCAACGATGTCCGGAGCCTCGCGCATCGCCGCAGCGAGGTTGGTCATCGGGCCTGTCACCGCCAGTGTGACGTCGCCTGCGGGGCGTGACCGGAGTGTCTGGACCAGATGGTCCACAGCGCCCGCCGTCTCCGGGCCCCGCGCCGGAGCCCGGACCGGAAGGTCCCCCAGGCCGCTTTCGCCATGGAAGTGATCGGCGGCCACGGGCGCCCGCACCAGGGGCCGGTCCAGGCCGGCGAAGACGGGCACTTCCGGCCGGCCCGCCAGTTCCCGGACCAGGCAGGCGTTCCGGGCCGTCAGGGCGCCCCCGACATTGCCGGCCACGGTGGTGATGGCCAGCACATCCAGAGCCTCGGGCGCCGCCAGGGCCAGCAGGAGGGCGACGGCGTCGTCGACGCCGGGATCGCAGTCGATGATGAGGGGGAGGCCGGGCATGACCCAGCTTCCCCCGCTTCGCCGGTCAACCGCAAGCCGTGCGGCTGACCTCCCCTGCGATCAGTTGTCCCAGAGGATGTACTCTTCCCCGGCCTTCTGCGGCCGCCCCGAGGGATGGTCGATGAAGACCGGACCCTGCAGGAGAGAGGGCCAGAGCGGCTTGGCGCTGCTGGCGTCCTGCGCGGCCAGCAAGGCCAGCATGGCCTTGACCCGCTCAGGCTCCTTGGCGGCGAGGTCGGTCTTCTCGGTGGGATCGACAGCCAGGTTGTGGAGCCAGACCTTGGACCGGGCCTCGTTGCTCTGCAGCTTCCAGTCGCCGTCGCGGACCGCCTTGTACTGGCCCGACCGCCAGAACAGGACCTGGTGGGGCCGTTCCGTCTTCTCGCCCTTCACGTAGGGCAGGAGGTTCACGCCATCGATCTCGCGGTCCGCCGGCAGCGGGGCTCCAGCCGCCCCGGCGATGGTCGAGAAGATGTCCACGTGCGTCACCGGGTGGGGGTAGCGCTGGCCCGAAGGCATTCCCTGGGGCCACTTCATGAAGAACGGCGTGTGGATCCCGCCCTCGAAGAAGGTCGACTTCCAGCCCCGGTAGGGCCGGTTGATGTCGTCCAGGCCGATGTAGCCGGCGCCGCCGTTGTCGCTGGTGAAGACGATGAGGGTGTCCTTGTCGAGACCCTGGTCCTTCAGGGTCTGCAGCAGCTTGCCGATGTTCCGGTCGAGGTTGCGCACCATGGCGCCGTAGACCCTCAGGCGGTGGTCCTTGATCTGCGGCAGGGCGTCGTAGTCCTCCCGCGTGGCCTGCAGGGGCGTGTGGATCGCGTTCGGCGCGAAGTACATGAAGAAGGGTCGGTTCCGGTTGGCCTTGATGGACCGGATCGCCTCGTCGGTCAGGTAGTCGGTCATGTAGCCCTTGGGGGCGAACATTTCCGAGCCGTTGAACTGGACCATGTAGGGCAGATTCGGCCACAGGAAGCGGTCAATCGGATCCCAGGGCTGCTTGACGTTGACGACGCTCTTGTCCTTGACCGGCAGGAAGAGCGAGCCGCCCGCCATGAAGCCCAGGCTTTCGTCGAAGCCGCGATCCTCGGGCCGCGCGCCCGGGTTGGCGCCCAGGTGCCACTTCCCGAAGTGGAGGGTGTGGTAGCCCTGCTTCTTGAGCAACTGGGCGATGGTGACCTCGCTGGCGGGAACCGCCATGGCCTCCATCGGGGGGACATCCTTCACCCTGTCCTTGAAGAACCGGGGACTGACGATGGAGCCCCCCTCGGACTCCGTGCCGACCATTCGCTGGAAGGCCACCGGCGCCGGCGTGAACTCGAAGCCGAAGCGCGTTGCATACCGCCCTGTCATGAGCGAGGCGCGGGACGGGGCGCAGGTGGCGTTGCCCGAATACCCATCCTCGAAAACAACCCCGTCCCGGCCAAGCGAGTCCATGTTGGGGGTCGGCACCGCGCCCCCGGCGACGCCGCCATTCAGGGTCAGGTCGTTGAAGCCCATGTCATCCACCAGGATGACGATGACGTTGGGCTGTCGCCGGACGGGCGGCGGGTCTGCGGGCCCCTCCAGCCAGGTCACCGGGCGATTGGGCGCCACGTCCGGCAGACGGGCCTGGGCGATCAGGCCCAGGACGGTCGAGCGGTTGCTCCAGGCCAGGGCGCCAAGGCCCACCAGCAGGAGGGCGACAAGGGCGAGGACTTTCAGGATCTTCATCGGGGCGCCTCCTCAGGCGGGCTTTCGGGGGGTCAGGCCCTGCTGTTCCAGGCGCCAGCGGAAGGTGTCCATCCGGTCCTGGCCAAAGAAGGGCTCGTTGTTGAACACGATCATCGGGACGCCATAGTGGCCGCCGTCGCGCTGGGCGACCTGGTTGTCCTCGATGACGACATGAAGCCTGTCCGCCTCGAGCTCGACGCGGGTGAACAGTTCCGCAGGGTCCAGTCCGGCCCGGCGCGTGGCGTCGGCCAGGTGGTCGCCCTCGTGCCAGTTGTCGACCTGGCCGCTCCAGATGAGGGCGCTCACCTCCCGCAGGAAGGGCAGGCCGCGGCCCGCCTCGGCGGCCAGCACGCCAAGCCGGGTCAGGCGGTGGATATAGGGCTGCTCAGCCGGGTAGGTCCCCGTGGCCATGTCCATGTAGACCGGATCCGGGCGGGGCCACCGAAAGGGGAGCCCCAGGAACTCGGCCTCCCGGCGCGTGTCCATCATCAGGTACGAGAACCAAAGCGGATCGCGACCCTGGAAGAACACCGGGGTCCGCACGGCGAGGGGATAGACCGGCCTGACGCGGCAATGCAGGTCGTACTCCGTCTCCAGCGCCAGGAGGCGGGGCGTGATCAGGTAGGAGTAGGGGGAACGGAAGGACCAGTAGAGGTCGTACTCAAGTGTCATCCGGGGCTCCTGGCGGGCGGTGGCGAGTCAGTCCGGTCTCGCCTAGGCTGTGAAGTGGAAAACGGCTCGGGGAGGGCGTGATGCTTGGATTGAGAATTGCCGTCGGCGTACTTGGGCTCCTGGCCCTGACCCTCGCGGGCCGGATCTGGTCGGATCCCGGCGCAGCGGCTTCCCAGATGGGGCTCCTGCTGAACGGGGCGCTGGGACAGGCGACGGTCCGGGCCGATGTCGCGGGGCTCTTCGCCGCCATCGGCGGGCTGTCCGTGTTCGGGGCGGTGAAGGGGGACGGCCGCTGGCTGCTCGCGCCCCTCTGCCTGGTGGGCGCCGCGCTGGCCGGGCGACTGCTCAACCTCGTTCTGGCGGGATTCAGCCTGGAGCAGGCGCCGCCGATCCTCATCGAGGTCCTCGCCGGGGTCATCCTCGCCGCGGCCTTCAGGACGCTCAAGCCCGCCTGAGGGCGCTGGGCCCCCGGCTGTGCAGGCGTCACGATGTCCAGCAGTCGCTCGCCCATGGCCCGGCTCTTTCTCCCCCACACGTGGGAGATTGAGATATCGGCACACCGAGTGCAACTACTTTGACGGCGCAGCCTGCTGCTGCTGCTGTTGCTGCTGCTGGCGCTCGAGCAGGAAGGCGCCGGCCCCGGGGCGACGCCGTCCGCCGCCCCGGGCGAAGCTGGGGCTGGCCAGCCGCATGAACTCCGGCTCGCCGGCCGTGGCGCGGGCCCGTCGGACGTTGACCCCCACCGCAAGCTGGCTTTCCGCCTCGCCCTTGTAGACCCCGCGCGAAGGGGGGACGTCGGCGTAATCCCGTCCGATGGCCGCGGAGACGTGCCGCTCCCCCGCCGGGGTGTTGTTGGTCGGATCAAACCCGATCCAGCGGGTCGACGGCAGGAAGACCTCAAGCCAGGCGTGCGAGGCGTCGGGATCCGACCGGTCACCGCCCTCGCGATCCGTGAAGAGATAGCCCGACACGTAGCGCGCCGGGATTCCCCAGCTCCGGCAGATCGTGATCATGATGTGGGCGAAGTCCTGGCAGACACCCCGCCGGGCGGACAGCGCCAGGTCGATGGGACTTTCCGCGTCGGTCACGCCCGGTTCGTAGTCGAAGGCGTCGTAGATGTACTCGGAAAGCTTTCGAACCGCCGTGAGAGGGTCGCGGTCCCTCAGCCGGTCCAGGGTGTGTTCGGAGATGAACCCGCGCAGGGCCTCGGTCTCCACGCAGAACCCCTGCTGTCGCAGGAAATCGAAGTTCTCGACCAGGACCCGGTCGCTTCGCAGCCGGTCCCACTCACCCAGGTCGAGCGCCTCCGGAAGGGCGTCAGGCGCCGACGTCTCCACGACCGAGCGGGCCGTGATGGTCAGCTGGTCGTGGGGCTGGGGCACGTCGAAATGATAGACCGCGTTGCCGAAGGGGTCGGCGTAGGAGAACACCTGGGCTGCGTGGTCGAGCTCGAGGTCAAAGCTTGTCAGGCGCTGGCGGGGCGTCTTCTGTGGCTGCATCCAGACTTCCATGACGCTCTCCCGGACCGGAGCGGCGTAATGGTATCGGGTGACGTGTCGGACCTCGAGAAGCATGATGGTTCCTAGGCGGGCAGCCGCATTTCCAGCGAATAGGCGACGAAGGTGTCGTAGATTCCGGCGTGGAGACGGGCGCACTCTTCCAGGACGGTCGCGACCAGAACGTCGGAGTCCTCTCCGGTGAGGGTCTCCGCATCAGCATAAAGCAGCCGCGCCTTGAGCCGGCCCGCCAGGCGCTCCGGACCGGCGGCGCCACCGAGGTCCACATTGCGTCCCACTCCCGAGAGATGCTCCTCGATCCGCGCCGTCGCGAAACGGAGCGAGCGGGGGAAGTCCTCGTCAAACATCAGGAACTGGCGGATCAGCCGGGGCTGGATGTCGGCCGTGTGCTTCCGCAGGTAGGGTTCCAGCGCGCAGCTCATCCGGAGCAGGGCGGTCATGGCCGCATGCTCGGTGAGGGGCCGGCCCAGGCTGCGCCCGAAGCCTGCCTGCAGCAGCCGGCCGGTCAGCTGCGCCCGCTCGATGAAGACCCCCAGCTGGAGGAATCCCCAGCCTTCGCCATGGCTCATGGTGGCGTCCGCTGCGCCCTTGAAGAGGTGCAGGTCGGCGATGATGTCATGCAGGAACTGGGACGGGGCGTCCGTGAACTCGCGGTTGGCCGAGGCGCCGGTCACCCGCAGGTAGATCAGGTTCAGGCGCTCCCAGGTCTCGGTGGTCAGCTGGTCCCGGACCTGCCGGGCGTTTTCGCGGGCGCGAGCGAGGGCCGCGGTGACCGAGTCTCCGTCCTCGCTGTCCATGGTCATGGCCAGGGCGGCGTCCCAGGGCGTGATGTCGCCTGTCGCCTCGCCCTCGGATACCGCGGCCGAGATCACCATCCGGGCGACCTGCCCAGAGCTTTCCGTCCGGTCCAGGGTGGCGTTGAGAAGGACGTCGGCCAGCCGGCACATGTGCTCGGCGCGCTCCACATAGCGCCCGATCCAGTAGAGGCTGTCGGCGACGCGGGCGAGCATCATGGCGCACTCTCCCCGGCGTCGGCCTCGCCCAGGACCCAGGTGTCCTTGGACCCGCCGCCCTGGCTGGAATTGACCACCAGCGATCCCTTCTTCAGCGCGACTCGGGTCAGGGCCCCGGGCGTGACCCGGATCTTGTCGCCGGACAGGATGAAGGGCCTCAGGTCCACGTGGCGGGGATCGACGGCGCCGTCGATGAGGCAGGGCGCGGTGGACAGCTGGATGGTCGGCTGGGCGATGTAGTTGTCCGGGTCCGCCTTCAGGGCCTCGGCGAAGCGCTCGCGCTCGGCCTGGCTGGCGTGCGGGCCCACCAGCATTCCGTAGCCCCCGGAGGCGCCCACCGCCTTGACCACGAGCTTATCCAGGTTGGCCAGCACGTGGGACAGCTGCGAGGGCTCCCGGCAGAGGAAGGTCTCGATGTTCGGCAGGATGGCGTCCTCGCCGAGGTAGTAGCTGATGATCTCGGGAACGTAGGCGTAGACGGCCTTGTCGTCCGCCACGCCCGTGCCGGGGGCGTTGCAGATCACGACATTGCCGCCCCTGTAGGCGTTGAACAGGCCGGCGACTCCCAGGCTGGAGTCTCGGCGGAAGGTGAGGGGATCGATGAAGTCGTCATCCACCCGGCGGTAGATCACGTCCACCCGCCGCAGCCCGGTGGTCGTGCGCATGTAGACCATGTTGTCGTGGGTCACGAGGTCGCGGCCCTCGACCAGGGGCACGCCCATCAGCCGGGCCAGGTAGGCGTGCTCGAAGTAGGCCGAATTGTAGACCCCCGGGGTCAGCACCACGACCTGGGGGTTGGGTCGCCAGTCCGCCGCCATGCTCCGCAGGGTGGACAGCAGGAGGTCGGGGTACTGCTCGATCCGCCGGACGCCCGCCATGCGGAAGGACCCCGGGAAGGTGCGCTTGGCCGCTTCGCGGTTGGCGAGCATGTAGGAGACCCCCGAGGGCACCCGCAGGTTGTCCTCCAGGACCGCGAAGCCGCCGTCCGGCTTGCGGATCAGGTCGCTGCCGCAGACGTTGGCGTAGGCCTGGTGCGGGACGAAAAGGTTCTGCATCTCCCGCCGGTAGGAGGGCGCGCCCAGCACCAGTTCCCGGGGCACGACCCCGTCCACCAGGATCTTCTGGTCGCTGTAGATGTCTGCAAGGAACATGTTGAGGGCGCGCAGCCGTTGCACGAGGCCCGCCTCGATGGTGGCCCACTCGGCCGCAGGGATGATCCGGGGCAGCAGGTCCGTCGGGATGATCCGCTCGGTCGAGCTTTCCGCCCCGTAGACGGTGAAGGTGATGCCCTGGAGCAGGAAGAACCGCTCAAGGAGGCGCTGCCGCTCGGCCAGGTCCTCGTCGGACAGACTCGCCACGCGCCGGGCCAGGGCGGCGTAGTGCGGACGCACGTCCCCGGACGGATCCATCATCTCGTCGTAGGGGGCGGCTGCAGGTGCAGCCGCGCCGGTACTCGGCGTCGGTTGGGCCAAAGCGTATCTCACCCGGTGCTCCCCTCCGTTCGGATACAGACGGGACAAGCCTAGAAATTCAGCTTTCTGAATAGAGCGGTAAACCCGGCTTGGCGACAGCAAGGCGCCTTCCTGCCCATTTTGCAGGCGCCTGCCTGAAGTGCGGGCGCCCAGGTCTCGTGTCTTCGGGTGACACGCGCGCCCGCTGCGGGCTATCTGACTCCCTCCAGCGGAGGGTGTGCTTGACCGGGTCGCGACTGTTTCTGGCGGGGCTGGCCTGCCTTGCGCTCCTCGCGTCTTCCCCGGCGCTGGCGGCGTCGCAGCTGCGCGCCCAGGTCCGCGGTGAACTGCCCACCGACCTCCGGACCCGGTTGGAAGCGGCGGTCGGGGCCTCCGACCGGCCCGTGCGGAATCGCTTTGACGCCCGCCAGCGGGCGAACGCCGCTGCAGCCGAGGTGTCCGCCGTCCTGCGGTCCGAGGGATACTATGACTTCCGGGCCTCTCCCGGCGTCGCCGACGACGCTGGCGGCGGGCCCTTCGTGGACGTTAAGCTCGGGCCCCGGTTCACGATCGCCGAACCCCGGATCGAGTGGATCGAGCCTGAGCCGGAGGCGTCGATCCAGGCCCTGGGGCGCAGCCAGATCCAGTTGGCTCCGGGCCAGGCCGCGCGGGCCATCGACGTGGTTTCCGCTGAGGCCAGGGTCCTGTCCGCGATCCAGAAGGAAGGCTATGCGGACGCCTTCATCGGTCCCCGCGAAGTGATCGTCGACCATGCGGACCGGACGCTGCGGCCCACCTACCGGATCAGCGCCGGTGGCCCTGTGAGGCTGGCCGCCCTGAGGGTGGAGACCACGGGGCGGACACGTGCGGACTGGCTTGCCGGCCTTTCGCCCTGGAAACCCGGGGCGCTGTACACGCCGGAGGCCATCTCCGATCTCGAGCGTCGCCTGGTCGAGACCGGTGTGTACGACGAGGCGTCTGTCTCCCTCGCGCCGCCTGAGGACGCCGGGGAGGGGGGACTGAGGCCGGTGGTCGTCACCCTGACCGACCGAAAGCCCCATCGCCTGGAAGCGGGAGGAAGCTATGCCTCCAGCGAGGGTCTCGGCGCCGACGTGCGCTGGACCCACTTCAACCGCTTCGGCTATGCGGACACCAGCGCCCTGTTCGCGAGGGCGTCGACCATCGACAGTCGCCTGGGCGCCCAGGTCACGCTGCCGCACTGGCGGCGGCTCAGGCAGTC
>CAIMLY010000260.1 GCA_903842425.1 uncultured Alphaproteobacteria bacterium
ATTTCCATCTTCGCCCGTCTCGGCGGCGGCATCTTCACCAAGGGCGCCGACGTGGGCGGCGACATGGTGGGCAAGGTCGAGGCCGGCATCCCCGAGGATGACCCGCGCAACGCCGCCACCATCGCCGACAACGTGGGCGACAATGTCGGCGACTGCGCCGGCATGGCCGCCGACCTGTTCGAGACCTACGCCGTCACCACCGTGGCCACCATGGTCCTCGCCGCCATCTTCTTTGGCGCCGGCGCCCTGAACCTGATGCTGCTGCCGCTGGTCATCTGCGCGGTCTGCATCGTGACCTCCATCATCGGCACCTTCGCCGTCCGGCTCGGCCGCTCGCAGAACATCATGGGCGCCCTCTACCAGGGCCTCATCGTCACCGGCGTCCTGTCGATCGGCGCGATCTGGTGGGCCGTGCACACCCTGGTGCCGGCTCCGGTCACCACCAATGGCGGACTGACCATCGACGCACAGTCCCTGTTCCTCTGCGGCCTGGTCGGCCTGGCCGTCACGGCCCTGATCGTCGTGATCACCGAGTACTACACGGGCACGGGCTTCCGTCCGGTCAAGTCGGTGGCCAAGGCCTCGGTCTCCGGTCACGGCACCAACGTGATCCAGGGCCTGGCCATGAGCCTGGAGTCGACGGCGGCCCCGGCCATCGTCATCATCGCCGGCATCATGATCACCTTTGGCCTGGCGGGTCTCTACGGCATCGCCATCGCCACCACGGCCATGCTGTCCCTCGCCGGCTTCATCGTCGCCCTCGACGCCTTTGGCCCGGTGACGGACAACGCCGGCGGCCTCGCGGAAATGGCGGGCCTGCCCCCGGAAGTGCGCGTCACCACCGACGCCCTCGACGCGGTCGGCAACACCACCAAGGCGGTGACCAAGGGCTACGCCATCGGGTCCGCCGGCCTGGGCGCCCTGGTGCTCTTCGCGGCCTACACCGAGGACCTCAAGTTCTTCTCGGCCGAGGCCAAGCCGGGCTCCTTCTTCGAAGGCCTGGGCGTCGTCGCCTTCGACCTCTCCAACCCCTACGTGGTGGTCGGCCTGCTGTTCGGCGGCCTGCTTCCCTTCCTGTTCGGCGGCATGTCCATGACCGCCGTCGGCCGGGCGGCGGAGTCGGTGGTCGAGGAAGTCCGTCGGCAGTTCCGCGAGAACCCGGGCATCATGACCGGTGAGGTCAAGCCGGAGTACGGCCGGGCGGTCAGCATCCTGACCAACGCCGCCATCCGCGAGATGATCGTGCCCTCGCTCCTGCCGGTGGTCTCCCCGGTCGTCCTGTTCTTCGTCATCACCGCCATTGCGGGCAAGGCCAATGGCTTCGCCTCGCTGGGCGCCATGCTCATGGGCGTGATCGTGACCGGCCTCTTCGTGGCCATCTCGATGACGTCCGGCGGCGGCGCCTGGGACAACGCCAAGAAGCTGATCGAGGAAGGTCACTACGGCGGCAAGGGATCCGAGGCCCACAAGGCCGCGGTGACCGGCGACACCGTCGGCGACCCCTACAAGGACACTGCGGGCCCCGCGGTGAACCCGATGATCAAGATCACCAACATCGTGGCCCTGCTGCTGCTGGCGATCCTGCACTCGGCGGGCTGAGGCCCCGGGGGCGGGTCCCCGGACCCGCCGCCCACTTTCGGTATGGATGACGCCCCGGGATCACTCCCGGGGCGTTTTCTCATGTCCGTCCGTGCATCACTGGCTGTAGGCCGCCGCCGGAAGGGGCCGCGCCGCGCCGGCCCTCACGCCGGGCCTTGGTGCGCAGCGCGCCGCATCCCCTCCACAGGCGACGACCCGGGTCACGCCGGTCTCGTCACGGACACTGGGCGGCGGAGTGGGCAGGAAGGCGGGCAGGGGGCGGATGACGAGGTCGTCCACGGCTCCAGGGGTGATCCGCAGGAAACCCGGCGTGAAGTCGAGCCTGTAGTTCGGCCCTGCAGTCAGCCCGCCCAGCAGGATCGCGTAGAGGCCGGGGCTCTCCCCGGGTTCCCGGGCCAGCAGGCCCGAAAGGGCATCCCTGGCCAGGACCTGGCCAGAGGTCAGGCGCCAGGTGAAGACCGGATCAGGAAGGCCTGCGAGACGGCTGGCGTCGTCTGCCGCGATGGAGAGGGGGAGGGGCGTGATGGTCCCGGCGGCCGGTGTCATGCGGACCTGGTAGTTCGCACCTCCGGCGCCATCGACCAGGGTGTAGGCGGTCACGGACAGGGTCCTGGCGCCGGCGTCCGGGGTATCGAAGGCCTGGGCCAGTCCGCCTGCGGAGTCTCCGGCGACAAGGCCAGACACGGTCGGCGTTCCTGCGGACCCGGTCCCGCCGTCATACACCCGGGTCTCCGATGTCGCGGTGAGGGTCAGGACCGCCCTGGCGATGGCGCCCGAGGCGGAGTTCAGGACCACCGTGTAGTTGCCGCCCCCATTCCCGTCGTTCACGGCGTAGCCGGTGACCGAGAGCGTCCGAGCCCCGGCGTTACGGCTGTCAAAGGCCTGGCTGAGACCGGAGACGCTGTCGCCCGCGATCAGACCGGACGCCACGGGGGTTCCCGCCGCCGCCGCACTTCCATCGTAGGTCTTGTTCTGAGCCGAGGCGGACAGGGTCAGGAGGGCCCGGGAAATCGCGCCTGCGGCGGTGTCGAGCCGGACCGTGTAGTTCCCGCCGCCATTGCCATCGTTCAGCGTGTAACCGGTCACCGAGACGGTGCGCGCGCCGGCGTTGCGACTGTCAAAGCCCTGTGAGAGGCCGGAGACAGTATCGCCGCTGACAAGCCCGGAAACGGTCGGGGTTCCTGAAGCGGCGGCGC
Organism: uncultured Alphaproteobacteria bacterium; assembly: GCA_903842425.1. Lineage (GTDB taxonomy): Bacteria > Pseudomonadota > Alphaproteobacteria > Caulobacterales > Caulobacteraceae > Phenylobacterium. Next base: position 2,796 of record CAIMLY010000260.1, read on the forward strand.
TTCCGTCGTAGGTCCTGCTGGCGGGGGCCGCCGACAGGGTCAGGAGGGCCTTGCCAATGGAACCCTGTGCGGAGTTCAGGCTGACGGTGTAGTTCCCGCCGGCGTTCCCGTCGTTCACGGTGTAGCCGGTGACCGTGACGGTCCGGATCCCCGCGTTGCGGCTGTCGAAGGCCTGGCTCAGGTTGGAGACGGAGTCCCCGGGCGCAAGGCCGGTGGCGATCGGGGTCCCCGGGGCGACGATGCTTCCGTCGTAGGTCCGGGAGGCCGCCGAAGCCGTGAGGCTGAGCAGGGCGCGGGAGATTGACCCCGCGGCGGAGTTGAGGGTCACCGTATAGTTCCCGCCGGCATTCCCGTCGTTCAGCACATAGCCGGTGATCACCACCGAGCGGGGTCCGGCATTGCGGCTGTCAAAGGCCTGGGTGACACCCGAGACGGTGTCTCCCGCAAACAGGCCCGCCGCGACCGGGGCGCCTGAGGCGGTCGTGGTCCCGTCATAGGCCCTGGAGGCGGAAGCCGCGGTCAGGCTGAGCGGCGCCGGGGTGATGCTTCCCGCCGCGGACAGGGTGGTGACGGTGTAGTTGGCCCCGCCATTCCCGTCGCTGACCGTAAAGGGGGCGACCGAGAGGGTCCGGGCGCCGGCGTTCCGGCTGTCAAACACCTGCGAGAGGGAAGGGATGGCGTCGGTTCCCTGCAGTCCCGTCACCAGGGGCGTCAGACTGGAGGTGGCGGTCCCGTTGTAGGCGCGGGAGTCCGTCACGGCCTGGACCTGGAGGGGGGCCGGGGTGATGGTCAGGTTGCCTGGGGTGAAGCTGAAGCCGTAGTTGAGCCCCGAGACCAGGGTCCCGATCGTGGGCGTGACGGCGTAGGTCCCGACGTTCCAGGCGGCCAGTCCGCCGAGGGCGGGGGCCCCTGACCAGGCGTCCGCCGCACTGTCGCCCGCCCTCAGGCCCGTGACAGTGAAGGAACCCGCCGCCGGCGCTGAGCCCGTGTAGGTCACGCTGACTGCGTCAACGGACACATTGAGAACGGGCTGGAAGCCGTAGACGAACCGGTTGCCCGGCCCAGGGGCGCTGGCGAAGCTCCCGGACCCGGAGGCGGAGAATGTGTAAGGCGCGCCATACCAGGCCTTGCCGGTCAGGCCGCCGGTCACGTTCCCGGTCGGAGCAAGGCCGGCCGACCCCGTGAGTTGGCTGTAGACCAGCCAGCGGCCTGCAGCGGCGGAGAGCGAGGCCGCGCCGGCATTGTTGATGAAGTTCCCGTTCGCGGCGAGTCGGATCGCATCACCGGCCCCGGTGGCTGAAAGCGTCGCGCCCGGGCGGAGAATGATGTCGGATCCGCTTGAGGTCCCGACGTTGTCGACCCGGATGCTGGCGCCGGAGAGCGATCCCAGGGTGATGGCCCCGCTGGTCAGGTGGGTCTTGCCCGTCCCGGGGCCGAGGTGGATGCGGATGTCGCCGGTCCCGGCGTCAAGGGAGGTCCCGCCCGCCATTGTGATGACGGCGTCGCCCGGGTCCCTGTCGGCGTCCACGACGCCGGAGGACAGGAGGGTGTTGGCGTAGAGGTTGATGTCGCCGCCCGCCGTGGTGATGCCGGCGTTGATCAGAAGGCTACGCCCCGCCTGCAGGGTCAGGTCGCCGCCGCTGGCGCCCGTCACGATGACAGGGCTGTTGATCGTGATGTCGTTGCTGGCCTGCAGGGTCAGGGAAGAGCCAGTGGCGAGCTGGGCCGTCAGGTGACCCGGGAGGAGGGTGACGGTCTGGCCCGTGGCGCGGTTGTAGGTCAGCTGGTTCAGGTCGGTGAGACCGACCTTGACCCTGCCCTTATTGCCGGTGACCAGGAAGACAGAGCTATCGGGCTGGGATGGGTCCCACCAATGCTTGATCCTGTCGTTGGGTGCGGTCCCCAGGATGCTGTTGAGGGAAGAGACCACCCCGCTGACCCCAACATCACCGCGACCGAAGGTGACGGCCCCGACGCCATTCCAGTCCTGGCTTGAAACGATATAGTTCCCGCCGGGCACGGACAGGACGTTGTCGAGACCCATGTCGCCGACATAGTCGAAGGGGTGCGAGCCCACGAGGCTGTTGGCCGCAGAAACAGGACCGACGACGGTCCCCATGTTGCCGAGCCAGGTGACGGCGCCCGCATCAGGCGTGGAACCGGAGTCCCACTCGGGGCTGACGTTCACGACGTAGCCACCCTCCATGAGGATCGGGTAGTAGCCGATGTAGTCGTCAACGTGGGTCCCCACGAGGCTGTTCGAGGGTGTGACCTCGCCGACCGTTCCCCCGTTTCCGTTGCCCCAGGTGATTGCTCCCGCCGCTGTCGCCGCACCATTGTTCCAGAGCATGCTGGAGACGAAGTAGTGTCCGTTCGGCAGGGCGTTGAAGTCGCCGATCCCGACCAGGTCGGAGGGGCTTGATCCCACGAGGCTTCTCGACGGCGAAATCGCGCCCACCGTGCCGCCAAGCCCGTTGCCCCAGGTCACGGCGCCGGCATTGGGGATGGCGCCATTGTCCCAGAAGGGGGTTACGACCGCATAGTTGCCGTTGGCGAGAGGATGGACGTCGATTCCGCCTCCATCGTGAGCGACCGAACCGTGCAGTCCCATCGAAAGGTTCACCACACCGATTGTCGGACCTGTGCCGGAGGCCCAGGCGGCCAGGCCAACGTTCGTCACCGGGCCATCGTCCAGTTCTCCGAAGAAGACGTAGTTGCCATTGGTGAGCGGGGCGACTCCCGAGAAGTAGTCATCTTCGCCAGCGCCAAGGAGGCTGTTGGCGATGGACACTGGCCCTGTGGTTCCCCCGAGACCATTTCCCCAGGTGATGGCGCCTGTGTTGCGAATGGCCCCGTGGTCCCAGCTTTGGGAACTGACGACGTAGTTGCCATTG
>CAIMLY010000261.1 GCA_903842425.1 uncultured Alphaproteobacteria bacterium
CTGCAAGGATGGCGGGTCCGAAGCTGCGGGCCGGATTGACCGAGACGCCCGTGACCTGAATACCGACAATGTGGATCACAGCCAGGGTCACCCCAATGGCGACGCCGGCGAAACCAGCGGGGGCGGACGACGAGGTGGAACCCAGGATCACGATGACAAACAGGGCGGTCATCACGATCTCGAAGATCAGGGCTGACTGCTGGCTGAAATTGCCCAGGTAACCCGGACCCCAGCCATTCTGACCCAGATGGGCCGTGGAACCCACGATGGCGGCGAGGATGCCGGCGCCCGCCAGCGCCCCAGCGAACTGGGCCACCCAGTAGCTGAGCATATCCCGCATGTTCATGCGCCCCGCGATGAAGACAGCCAGGCTGACAGCGGGATTCACGTGGCAGCCCGAGATGGGACCAATGCCGTACGCCATGGCGATGATCGCACCGCCGAAGGCCAGAGAAACGCCGAGCTGGCCGACATTGTCCGCTCCGGCGAGTATGGCGGAGCCGCACCCGAAAAGCACGAGCGTAAGGGTACCGATGAATTCTGCTAACATTTTGGACATGAGGCCCTCCCTATCTTCTGTGGGTCCAGCCTGAACCATTCCGTGGATTTGGTGAATAGGGGTTTACCACGCCAGCTGCAGAGCCGTCGGACCCCTTGAGGGATTGAGATTTCACACTGCCTGCACTACATGGATGCTGTCCGGTTCGCCGGACTATGGGGATAAACGCGCACGAAATAAGCGGACTGGACCCGGGTGCGATTCCCGGCGGCTCCACCAAGATCCTTCCCCCGTTCCGGCGGGGTAATGCGGGGCCGATCAGCATCGACAGACGTGTAAAGGTGTTGCTTTCTCCCGGCCTGGCCCACCGTTTCGGGCCTTAATCTAACTGCGAACGATAACTTCGCTGGAGAGGTTCGTCTGGCCGCGTAAGCGACCCGACGGGTTTCGACCTGAAGCCCTGGCGTCTTAGCAGCGTCAGGCGGGGCCGGGAGGGGGCCTGGCAACAGAACCCCTCCACCTTCCCTGGAACCGGCTGCTTCCCCCGCAAGGGTTCCGGGCATGCGACCTTGCGCGATGCTCCGGGGGCGCTAGTTTGGCCCCTCCCGCCGCGCCCGACAGGACCCCCATGGCCCAGGAACCGCCCGCACAGGACCTCATGAACTATGAGGCCATGGCCCAGGAGGCCCTGCGAGGCGTGGTGAAGGCGGCGCTTCTCCGGGCGGATGAGCCCGGCGGCCTGCCGGGGGCGCATCACTTCTACCTGACCTTCAAGACCGGCGCGCCGGGTGTGGAGGGGCCCTTCGAGCTCCTGTCCCGGTACCCAGACGAGATGACCATCGTGCTCCAGCACCAGTTCTGGGACCTCGAGGTCGGCGATACGGAGTTCGGCGTGACCCTGAAGTTCGGCGGTCGCCCCCAGGCCCTGGTGGTGCCCTACGCCGCCCTGACACGCTTCTACGACCCCAGCGTCCAGTTCCTGCTGCAGTTCGAGTCCGAGGCCGGCGAGCCCGCGGCCCCGCCCCTGGCGACGGCCCCGGAGCCCGCTGCGGCGGCGCCCTCGGATCCCGAGGCGCCAAACGTCGTTTCCCTCGATCATTTCCGGAAGAAGTGAGGCCTGACCGTGTCCGACAAACCCCCGGAGACCGGCGCTGCAGCCGAAGCTGAGGCGCTGACGGACGAGGCCATCCTCGCCCGCTTCCACAGGACCAAGAACCAGCCCACCGGCTCCCAGACCCTGGGATTCCGGATCACGGCCGTGAACCAGGCGGAAAAGTCGGTGGAAGTGGCCTTCGAGGCGCGGGCCGAGCTTCTCCTGAACCCGATGAAACAGATCCAGGGGGGCTACCTCTGCGCGATGCTGGATGAATGCATGTCGGTGGCCTGCATGGTCGCCTCCGGCATGACCCACGTGGCGCCCACCGCCGAGATGAAGACCTCCTTCTTCCGCCCCGCCCAGCCCGGGCCGATCCGGGGGATCGGGCGGGTGGCGAAATGGGGCCGGACCCTGGCCTTCACGGAAGGCGAGCTCTACGATCCCGAGGGTCGGCTGCTGGCCAAGGCGACGGGAACCGCCGTTCCCACCCCATTCAAGTCCTACAAGAGCTAGATGCCCAGGCGGGCCCTTCCCGTCCTCCTGGTCCTCGCCCTGCTGCAGGCGCTGGCAGGGCGGGCGGTCGCGGAGTCCCCCTTCCGGAACTGGGGCGCGATGGTCGTCGCCGGCGACTGGAAAGGGTCGAATGGCGGACCGACGGAGGCCTTTGACAACGCCCGCCGTGACGTCTCCGCAGAGCTGGTCCGACTGGGCTTCGAGCCCGGGAACATCGTCCAGTACTCGGTCAGGCCAGAGCGCTACGGCAGGGAGCGCCCGGGGAAGTCGGACATCCGGGCGATCTTCGAGGGCATGACCCAGCTCGCCGCCCGGTCGCCTGAAGGCTGCCTGGTCTACCTGACGTCACACGGGGTCCCGCAGGGCGTGGTGGTGGACCAGTCCATCCTGCCGCCGGGGATCCTCAACGCCATCCTCGACAGGACCTGCGGCGCCAGACCGACCATCGCCGTGATCTCGGCCTGCTTCTCCGGGGTCTTCGTACCCGAGCTGGGCGCCGCCAACCGGATGGTGCTGACCGCGGCCCGGCCGGACCGGACCTCTTTCGGGTGCGGGGAGTCCAGCCGGTATCCGTTCTTCGATGAGTGCTTCCTGAAGAGCGCGCCGTCCTCGAGGGATTTCAGCGGCCTCGCGGAACGGATCCGGACCTGCGTCGCCGAGCGGGAAGTCCTCGAGAAAGTCAGTCCGCCTTCCGAACCCCAGGTGTTCATCGGGGCGCAGCTCAGGCCGGTCCTGCCGCTCTACGCCTTCCCGGCAAGATCGCCGCCATGAGGCGGTTCCCGGTCGCTCTGGGCCTGGCGGCGCTCCTGGCCTTTTCCGTTCACACCCCTGAAGAGGCGGCGGCGCAGACCCTGGCGCCCGCCAGGGAAGCGGCGCCCCCGCCTGCGGAGCTCGAGGCCTACATCGACGGGATCGTCCGCGACTCCCTGGTCCAGGACCACATCATCGGCGCGACCGTGGCGGTCGTCCGGGATGGCCAGGTCATCCTGAAGAAGGGGTACGGGGCCGCCAGCCTTTCCCCCCGCCGACCGGTGGATCCGGACCGGACCCTCTTCCGGCTGGGATCGGTCTCCAAGACCTTCACCTGGCTCACCGTCCTGAAGGAGACCGAGGCCGGGCGGCTGCGCCTGGATGCGCCGGTCAACCTGTTCCTGCCGGAGTCGGTGCAGCTGCGGGACCAGGGCTTTACGCGGCCGGTCACCCTCCGGAGCCTGATGTCGCATTCCGGCGGCTTCGAGGACCGAGCCCTGGGTCACCTCCTGGAACGAGACCCGGCCCGGGTCCGGCCCCTCGCCGTCTACCTTCGGCAGGAACGACCGCGGCGCGTCCACCCTGTCGGACAGATGTCGAGCTATTCCAACTATGGCGCCGCCCTGGCGGGCGAGGCCGCCGCCTGGGCGTCCGGCAAGACCTTCGAGCGCCTGGCGGAGGAGTCCCTGTTCGAGCCGCTCGCCATGGGGCGGACGACGTTCCGGGAGCCCCGGCCCGCCCGTCCGGACCTTCCCGCCCCCATGGCCCCCGGGCTGGCGGCGGACCTGTCCCGGGGGTTCACCTGGACAGGATCCGCCTTCCGTCAGGAGCCCTTTGAGTTCATCGGCCAGGTCGCGCCTTCAGGCTCGGCCTCGTCCACCGCCGATGACATGGCGCGCTACATGATCGCCCTCCTCGACGGCGGGCGGGTGGGCGAGGGCCGGCTCTATGGGGAGACAACCGCGGCGGCGCTGCGCCAGCCCCTCCGGCGGACCCCTGCCGGGATCAACGGCTGGCGGCACGGCTTCATCGCCTACACCCTGCCGGGCGGCCTGTCGGGCTTCGGCCATGACGGCGCCACCCGGACCTTCATGACCAACATGACCCTGGTCCCGGAGTTGGGGCTGGGGATTTTTGTCAGCACCAACACCAGTACGGGACGGGCCCTCACCCAGCGGCTGGCCTCCCGGGTGGTGGAGCGGGTCACGGCAGGCCCGGACGCCTGGCCGCGCCCCGCCCGGCCGGAACTCCATGCCCAGCGCAAGCTCTACGAGGGTCGCTATCTTGGGACCCGCAGGGCCTATTCGGGCCTGGAAGGCATGCTGGCGCGCCTGTCCGACGAACTGCGCGTCGAGGTGACCCCCGAGGGACGCCTTGTCACGCGGGAGGGCGGTCGCATCCAGTCCTGGGTCCCCGAAGGACCCGTCACCGGCGGGCGGTTCATCTCCGATACCGGCTGGGAGCGGCGGGTCTTCGTCATCGAGGACGGGAAGGCCCGCAGGATGCTGACGGCCCTGAACACGCAGGTCTATGAGCGCACACCCTTCTGGAGCCGGCCGGGGCTGCTGGCCGCCGCCGCCGCCATCACCGGACTGGCCGCCCTGCTGACCCTGGGCGCCGCCGTGTTCCGGAACCGGAGGGACTTCCGCCAGACCCACATCCAGGCCCGGGCGGGCGTCCTCCAGGGCCTGCAGTCCGTGCTCTGGCTCTCCGCCCTCGGGCTGTTCCTGGGCTGGGCTGCGACGACGCCCGAAAGCGAACTCGTCTTCGAATGGCCCGGTTTGCTTCTGCTGGCGGCTTCCGCCAGCGCCCTCGTGGCCACACTGCTCAGCCTGGCCAGCGCCGGGCTCCTGCCCTTCGTTCTCCGCAGCGGCCGCCGGCTTGACAGTTGGACGCCCCTACGGCGGGCGGGATTTGCTGCGACGGCAGCGGTCTCCCTGGTGTTTGGGCTGCTCCTCGCCCTCTGGGGCGGTCTCTCCCCCTGGGCCGGTTAGAACCCACGCCCTGAAGCGGCCGTAAACGTCTCGTTTACCAACCACTGGGTAATTCCTGCCTATTCGTCGGCAGGAACTGCACACCCTGGGGCCGACGGTGGAGACTGCGGACCGTGAACGGGTTCTTCGCCTCGCTTCAGAGATTTGGCCTGGGCCGCCTCGCCGCCTTCGCGGGCATCGGGGTCGGCATCGCCGCGGCGCTGGCGGCCGTGCTCATGAACCTGGGTCGGCCGAGCGCCCTGCTCTATTCGAACCTCGACCTGAAAGAGGCCGGGGAAATCACCAAGGCCCTTGATCAGGCCAACATCCGCTACGAGGCCAAGGGCGATGGCTCGACCCTGATGGTCGCACGGGACGAGGTCGCCTCCACGCGACTCCTCCTGTCGGGCAAGGGCCTGCCGACGGCCGGGTCCGTCGGCTACGAGATCTTCGACCAGTCCAGCGTGGTCGGCCAGACCGACTTCGTGCAGCAGCTCAACCGCCAGCGGGCCCTCGAAGGGGAACTGGCGCGGACCATCCAGAGCCTCGACGGCGTCACCTCGGCCCGCGTGCACCTTGTCCTGCCGAAGAAGGAGCTCTTCGAGGACGAGATCCAGCAACCCTCCGCCTCCGTCAGCATTGCGATCGGCGCGCGGGAGCCCACCCCCGAGCAGGTCCGGGCCATCCAGAACCTGGTCGCCGGCGCCGTCCCGAACATGAAGCCGGACCGCGTGACCGTGGTCGACCAGCACGCCAAGACCCTGTCCGGCGGCGCCGAGGGCGACGCCATGGCCGCCGACGGCCGGAAATCCGCCGTCGAGGCCCGCATCGCCAAGACCGTCAAGACGATGATCGAGGGCGTGGTCGGCCAGGGCAAGGTCCGGGTGAACGTCACCGCCGAGCTCGACCTGTCCCAGATCACCATCCAGGAAGAAACCTTCGATCCCGACGGCCAGGTCGTGCGCTCGGAGACGACCAACGAGGAAAACGCCAACGAGAACCAGCCCAACCCGACCGGGCAGGTGACGGCGGCGGCGAACATCCCCGGTGCTCCGCCCAACCCCGACGGCCTGGTCGCCTCGACCTCGGGCCGGACCGGCACCACCACCAACTACGACATCTCCAAGACCATCCGCACAGAGGTCAAGGAGCCCGGCCAGGTGAAGCGCCTGTCTGTCGCCGTGGCCGTGGATGGCGTCACCGCACCGGCGGGCAAGGACGGCAAGCCCGGCGCCTACACGCCGCGGCCGGCGGCGGAGATGCAGAGGATCGAGCAGCTGGTCCGCACCGCCGTGGGCTTCGACCAGCAGCGCGGCGACCAAGTGACGGTGATCAACGTCCAGTTCCCCAGCGCCGACGGCCTGGGCGGCGGCGTGGTCGCCGCGAACCCCCTGATGGGCTTCGACAAGAACGACATCATGCAGATCGTCCAGTGGGTGATCCTGCTGATCGTCGCCCTGCTGACCATCTTCTTCGTGGTGCGCCCCCTGTTCAACGGTTCCGCAGGCCCGAGGGCCGGCGTCACCAGGCTGGTCACCACGGTGGACGGCCAGGGCATGCTGGCGACCGATCCCTCCACGGGCGAACCCCTCGCCCTGCCCGGCCCCGACCAGTCGGAGATGGAGCAGAGAATCGAGATCGCCAAGATCGAGGGCCAGGTGAAGGCCAGTTCGGTCAAGCGGGTCGCCGAGTTCGTGGAATCCCACCCTGAGGAGTCCGTCGCCATGCTCCGCACCTGGCTGCACCAGCCGACATGAGCAGGTCCGGGGCAAAGCCTGCCGTAATCAACGACCCCTCCCAGCTGACGGGGCCGGAGAAGGCGGCGATCGTCCTCCTCACCCTGGGGGAAGAGCACACGGCCATCTGGCAGATGCTGGATGAGCAGGAGATCCGGGAGATCTCCCAGGCCATGGCCACCCTCGGCAACGTGACGTCCGGCGTGGTCGAGGCCCTGTTGGTGGAGTTCATCTCCAACGTCTCCGGCGGCGGGACGGTCATGGGCTCCTTCGAGCAGACCCAGCGCCTGCTGGCCTCCTTCCTCGACCCCGACAAGGTCGACAATCTCATGGAGGAGATCCGCGGCCCGGCCGGTCGGACCATGTGGGACAAGCTGGGCAATGTCAGCGAAGGCGTCCTCGCGAACTACCTGAAGAACGAGTACCCGCAGACCGTCGCGGTCGTGCTGTCCAAGATCAAGCCGGACCATGCCTCCCGGGTCCTGGGCGCCCTGCCCGAGGACTTCGCCATGGAGTGCGTCACCCGCATGCTGCGCATGGAACCCGTGCAGCGGGAGATCCTCGACAAGATCGAGCAGACGCTCCGGACGGAGTTCATGTCGAACCTCGCCCGCACGTCGAAGCGCGACAGCCACGAGATGATGGCCGAGATCTTCAACTCCTTCGACCGCCAGACCGAGACCCGGTTCATCTCGGCGCTCGAGGAGCGCAACCGTGACAGCGCCGAGCGCATCCGGGCCCTGATGTTCGTCTTCGAGGACCTGTCCAAGCTGGATCCGGGCGGCGTCCAGACCCTGCTTCGGGCAGTCGACAAGGCCCAGCTCGGCCTGGCGCTGAAGGGCGCCTCGGAGGACCTGCGGAGCCTCTTCTTCTCGAACATGTCGGAGCGGGCGGCCCGGATCCTGCGGGAAGACATGGAGAACATGGGCCCGGTCAGGCTGCGCGACGTGGACCAGGCGCAGATGGCCATGGTCCAGAGCGCCAAGGACCTGGCCCAGAAGGGCGAGATCATGCTGGCCGGCTCCAGCGGCGATGACGAGCTGATCTACTGATGAGCGAGCCCCTCCTCGAGAAGTTCGGCTTTGACACCGTCTTTGACGGCGGCGGGAACGTCACGCGCTCCACCCCGCGGCCAAAGCGTTTCTTCGCCGCCGAGGAGGTGGAGGCGATCCGCGCCCAGGCCTTCTCGGAAGGCGAGAGCAAGGCGCTGGGCGAGATGTCGGCGGCGCAGGCCCGCGCCCTCGCCGAGATTGCACGGAGCGCGGAGCAGGGGCTCGGCGGCCTGGCGCGGGCGGCGCACGCGCATCGCGAAGGCTCCGCCGACCTGGCCCTGGCCTGCGCCCGCGCCATCGCCGGCGAGGTTCTGGATCTCTTTCCCCGGGCCGCCCTCGAGAAGGCGCTGGAAAGCCTGGCCCGGGAAATCGAGTCCGAGCCGCGGCTGGTCGTCACCGTTGCGCCCGGGCAGTCCGAGGGGCTGCAGGAGGCCCTCTCGGCCACGGCCGCCGCAAGCGGCTTTGACGGACAGATCCTGGTCAGGGAGGACGGCGGCCGGACCGGGGCCGCCTTCACCCTCGATTTCGGCGACGGGTCGGCGAGCTACGACCCGGACGAGGCGGCCGATCGTGTGCGGAGCGTCCTGAAGGCGGCCCTCGCCACCGAAGGACTGCATGCGGAACCTCTGGATCCCGGCGGAGAAGGCTAGGACATCATGAGCGACAACGAACTAGAGCTGGACGAACTGGGCCCGGGCGGGGGTTCGCAGGACTCGCCGACGGATGACGGCGAGAAGACGGCCAGCGACCTCGCCCCGATCTTCGATGTCCCGGTTTCGATCTCGGCCGTGCTGGGACGGGCGACCATGAGCGTCTCCCAGCTCCTGCAGCTGAACTCGGGCAGCGTGCTCGAACTGGACCGCCGCGTGGGTGAGGCGATCGACATCTACGTGAACAACCGGCTGGTCGCCCGCGGCGAGGTCGTCATCGTCGACGAGCGGCTGGGCGTGACCATGACGGAAATCATCAAGGACGGCGACAGCCAGGCCTAGGGCCCCGGCTGGCGCAGTGGAGACGGAAAAATGCGGCTTCTGGTCGTTGGACAACTGAACGGACAACTAGCGTCCGCCGTGAAGATGGCGATGGCCCAGGGGGCGAAGGTCAGCCACGTGGAGACGATCGCGGCGGCCACCCACGCCCTGCGCGCCGGACAGGGCGCGGACCTGCTTCTGGTGGACTACAGCCTGGACATCGGCGCCCTGATCGCCGCCAACGAGGCCGAGCGCATCCGGGCGCCGGTGGTGGCCTGCGGGGTGGATCCCGACGCCCGCAAGGCGGCGGACGCGATCCGGGCGGGCGCAAAGGAGTTCATCCCGCTTCCGCCGGACGCCGAGATGATCGCGGCCGTCCTGGCCGCAGTGTCCGACGACAACCGCCCGATGATCGCGGAAGACGCCGCCATGCGGTCGGTGATCTCGATGGCCGAGCAGGTGGCCCCTTCCGAGGCGTCGATCCTGATCACGGGCGAGAGCGGCTCCGGCAAGGAGATCGTCGCCCGCCATGTCCACCTGAAGTCCCGGCGCAGCAGCAAGCCCTTCATCTCGGTCAACTGCGCGGCCATCCCGGAGAACCTCCTGGAGAGCGAGCTGTTCGGCCACGAGAAGGGCGCCTTCACCGGCGCACTGGCGCGTCGGATCGGCAAGTTCGAGGAGGCCAACGGCGGCACCCTGCTGCTCGACGAAATCTCCGAGATGGACGCCCGCCTGCAGGCCAAGCTCCTGAGGGCGATCCAGGAGCGGGAGATCGACCGGGTGGGCGGCTCCCAGCCGGTGAAGGTCGACATCCGCATCCTGGCCACCTCCAACCGAGACCTGGTTCAGGCGGTCCGCGACGGAACCTTCCGGGAAGACCTCCTGTACCGCCTGAACGTGGTCAACCTCCGGCTCCCGCCCCTGCGCGAGCGCCCGGGCGATGTGCTTCCCATGGCCGACTTCTTCATCCGCAAGTACGCCGCCGCCAACGGGATCCCGTCGCGCGCCCTCTCCCCGGAGGCCCGCCGCAGGCTCCTGTCCCACCGGTGGCCCGGGAACGTCCGGGAGCTGGAGAACGCCATGCACCGGGCGGTGCTGATGGCGAACGGCCCCGAGATCGACGAGTCGGCGATCCGCCTGCCGGACGGGCAGCCCCTGGGTCCGGCCGACCCTGCGGCCCGCGCGGCGCATGCGGCCGCCAGCACCGCCGAGGCGGTGTCCAGGGGTTTCGTGGGCCAGACCGTGGCGGCGATGGAGCAGCAGCTCATCATCGACACCCTGGAGCACTGCCTTGGGAACCGGACCCACGCGGCGAACATCCTGGGCATCTCGATCCGGACACTCCGCAACAAGCTGAAGGAATACTCCGAGGCCGGCGTCGCCGTGCCTGCGCCCCAGATGGGCGCGAGCGCGGCCTGAGGAGCTGACGGGTGACCGACACCGCACTTGCAGGGCCTGGCCCGCAGAGACTGACCCCCGCCCTCGTCATCAGCTGGCTCGCCCGGGGCGAGGTGGCGCTGGCGCTTGGCGTGGTTGCGGTCCTGGTCCTGCTGATCCTGCCGGTGCCGGCCTTCCTGCTGGACGCGCTGCTGGCCATCTCGATGGCCTCGTCGATCCTGATCCTGATGACTTCGCTGTTCATCAAGAAGCCGCTCGACTTCACGTCCTTCCCGACCGTCCTGCTGGTCACGACGCTTTTCCGGCTGGCCCTGAACGTGGCCTCGACGCGGCTCATCCTCGCCCATGGGCACGAGGGCGTGCACGGGGCCGGCCAGGTGATCGAGGCCTTCGGGCGGCTGATGACCGGGGGAAGCTTCACGATCGGCCTGATCGTTTTCGCCATCCTGGTGATCGTGAACTTCGTGGTCATCACCAAGGGTTCCGGACGGATCGCAGAGGTCGCCGCCCGCTTCACCCTGGACTCCCTGCC
>CAIMLY010000262.1 GCA_903842425.1 uncultured Alphaproteobacteria bacterium
GGAACCCCGTAACCGGAAGCTGTCCGGGGTCTGAGCCGGAGGGACGGAAGGCGCCTGCTGAGATGCCGCTGACCCCCTCACCGCGCTTCGCGCGGAGCTCCCCCTGGGGGGAGCAACAGCTCCCTAATTCCTCCCCCAAGGGGGAGGTGGACCGGGACGCAAGTCCCGGGACGGAGGGGGTCAAAGGACCCCCCCCAATTCACCCAGCGTCGGGCAGCCTGAGGCGGTAAACGCCCTTGAAGGCCTCGGGATCAGCGGGCTTGCCGTGCCTCAGGATCACGATCTTCCCCTGCCGCGCCAGGCCCTTGGCCGCGCCCCGGACATGCCCGGTGAGGCGTCGCCAGTTCTCGGGATCCGCCGCACGCGCGACCTCCTCGGAAGAAGCCGACTTGCCGGCCGGCAGCGCCGAGACGACCTCCAGGATCACCGCCTCCATGTCCACGGCCATGGTCAGCCGCCCCGCTTGAGGGTCTCGCGCGAGATGATCACCTGCTGGATCTGGCTGGTGCCCTCGTAGATCCGGAAGATGCGCACGTCGCGGTAGAAGCGCTCGATCCCGTAGTCGGCGATGTAGCCGGCGCCGCCGAAGATCTGCACCGCCCGGTCCGCCACCCGCCCGACCATTTCCGAGGCGAAGTACTTGGACGCCGCCGCCTCCATGGTGACGCTCTCGCCGGCGTCGCGCTTGCGGGCGGTCTCCAGGGTCAGGGCCTTGGCGGCGAGGGACTCGGTCTTGGAGTCGGCGATCATCCCCTGCACCAGCTGGAACTGGGAGATGGCCTGGCCGAACTGCTTGCGCTCGGAGGCGTAGGCGACGCAGTCGGCGATCAGGCGCTCAGCGACGCCGACGCAGACGGCCGAGATGTGCAACCGGCCCCGGTCCAGGACCTGCATGGCCACCTTGAAGCCTTCGCCCTCGCCGCCCAGGCGGTTCTCGACGGGCACCCGGACATTGTCGAAGATGACGTCGCAGATGTGGGCGCCCTGCTGGCCCATCTTCTTCTCGGGCTTGCCCACCGACAGGCCGGGAAGGTTGCGCTCCACCAGGAAGGCCGAGACCCCGCCGCCGCCGGGCTTGGAGGGGTCGGTCCGCGCCATGACCGTGAAGAGGTCGGCCTTGTTGGCGTTGGTGATGTAGCGCTTGGCGCCGTTCAGGACGTAGTGGTCGCCGTCACGGACGGCGCGGGTCTGGACGGCGGCGGAGTCCGAACCGGCCTCGGGCTCGGTCAGGGCGAAGGACGTGATGATCTCGCCCGACGCGATGCCCGGAAGGTACTTCGCCTTCTGGGCGGCGTTGCCGAACATGACCAGGCCCTGGGCGCCGATGCCGACATTGGTGCCGAAGGCGGACCGGAAGGCCGGGCTGGTCCGGCCCAGCTCCAGCGCGACCAGGACCTCCTCCTCCATGCCGAGGTCCAGGCCGCCGTACTCCGCCGGGATGGAAAGACCGAACAGGCCGAGGGCCTTCATCTCGTCGATCACGTCATCCGGTATGGCGTCGTTCTCGGACACCTGGGCCTCCAGGGGCCGGAGGCGCTCGGTGACGAAGCGGCGGACGGTCTCGACCAGCTGGTCGCGGGTTTCGGCGTCAAGGGCCATGTCGGTCTCCCATGAGAAGGCCTCCGTTCTAGTGCGGGAGGCGGCTCCGGGCCAGCACGGAAGATGAGACAGGGGCGTTGGAAATTCAGGGCGAACGCATTAAGTTGACGCCTGCGTCACGAATTTGCGCCCGGACTCCGGCGGGCGCCCCGATGCGGGAGAGAGACACGATGAGCGACGGCAACCTCGATCTTGCGGCCGAGCACCGCGCCAGGGCCCGGGAGGTTGACCTGGAGACCTTCAGCCCCGCCCAGCCCGACCTCTTCCAGAACGATGTCATGTGGCCCTATTTCGCGCGCCTCCGGAAGGAGAGCCCGGTCCACTTCACGCCCGACAGCGACCACGGCCCCTACTGGTCGGTGACCAAGTACAACGACATCATGGCGGTGGACACCAACCACCAGGTGTTTTCCTCCGAAGGCGGGATCACGATCTTCGACCAGATCGGCGGCGAGGGCCCCCTGCCCATGTTCATCGCCATGGACCCCCCCAAGCACGACATCCAGCGCAAGACGGTGACCCCGGCGGTCTCGCCGACCAACCTCGCCCTGCTAGAGCCCCTGATCCGCGAGCGGGCGGGCCAGATCCTCGACAGCCTGCCCGTCGGCGAGCCCTTCGACTGGGTCGACAAGGTCTCGATGGAACTGACGGCCATGACCCTCGCCACCCTGTTCGGCGTGGACCAGGCGGACCGGCGCAAGCTGACCTACTGGTCGGACGTGGTCACCGCCGCCCCGGGCCACGGCCTCATCGACACGCCCGAGCAGAAGATGCAGATCTTCGTGGAGTACCACGCCTACTTCACCGAGCTCTGGAACCAGAGGGTCAATTCCGATCCCACCGGCGACCTGATCTCCATGCTGGCCCATGGCGAGGCGACCCGGGACATGAGCCCCCGGGAGTACTTCGGCAACGTGGTCCTGCTGACCGTCGGCGGCAACGACACCACCCGGAACACCATCACCGGTTCGGTCTACGCCCTGAACAAGAACCCGGACCAGTACGCCAAGCTGCGCGCCAACCCGGACCTGATCCCCTCCATGGTCTCCGAGACCATCCGCTGGCAGAC
>CAIMLY010000263.1 GCA_903842425.1 uncultured Alphaproteobacteria bacterium
AGGGCCGAGAGACGCCGCTTGTGGGTGATTTCCGACAGCGGGTTGGTCTGGTCCATGAACTGCGAGAGCTGGGACGAGCCGAAGAACTCGCGCACCGCCGCCGCCGCCGGCTTGGCGTTGATCAGGTCGTGCGGCATGACCGTGTCGATGTCGACCGAGCTCATCCGCTCCTTGATGGCGCGCTCCATGCGGAGCAGGCCGACCCGGTACTGGTTCTCGAGCAGTTCGCCCACCGAGCGCACCCGGCGGTTGCCGAGGTTGTCGATGTCGTCGATCTCGCCGCGGCCGTCGCGAAGGCCGACCAGGGTCTTCAGGACCGCCAGGACATCGTCCTTCCGCAGGACGCGCACGTCGTCGGGGCAGTCCAGCTCCAGGCGCATGTTCATCTTCACCCGGCCGACCGAGGACAGGTCGTAGCGCTCGGAGTCGAAGAACAGGGACTTGAACATGGCCTCGGCGGCCTCGACCGTCGGCGGCTCGCCCGGGCGCATGACCCGGTAGATGTCGAACAGGGCGTCCTCGCGGGCGGTGTTCTTGTCGATCCGCAGGGTGTTGCGGATGTAGGCGCCCATGTTGACCTCGTCGACGTCGAGGAGGTCGAAGCTGCTGAAGCCCTGGGCCTCGAGCTCGGCGATGACGCCGGGGTCGAGTTCGTCACCGGCCTCGGCATAGATCTCGCCCGTCTCCATGTTCACCAGGTCGCGCGCCATGTAGCGGCCGGTCAGGGCCTCGGGCGGCAGGAGCAGGCTGGTCAGTCCGGCGTCGGCGAAGCGCTTGGCGTTGCGGGCCGAGATCTTCTGGCCGGCCGGGGCGATCTCCTCGCCGGTGTCGGCGTTGACCAGGGGAAAGGCCGGCTTCACGCCGCGCCAGCGCTCGGGCCGGTAGGGGGTTGTCCAGCCGCCTTCGCGCTTCTGGCAGGTCACCGTGTCGTAGAAGGTGCCGAGGATCTCCTCGCCATCCATGCCCAGGGCCATCAGGAAGGTGGTGGCCGGCAGTTTCCGGCGGCGGTCGATGCGGACATAGACGACGTCCTTGGCGTCGAACTCGAAGTCGAGCCAGGAACCGCGGTAGGGAATGACCCGGGCCGCGAACAGAAGCTTGCCCGAGGCGTGGGTCTTGCCCTTGTCATGGTCGAAGAAGACGCCGGGCGAGCGGTGCATCTGCGAGACGATCACCCGCTGGGTGCCGTTCACGATGAAGGTGCCCTTCTCGGTCATGAGCGGGATGTCGCCCATGTAGACGTCCTGCTCCTTGATGTCCTTGACGGAGCGGGCGCCGGTCTCTTCATCGGTCTCGAACACGATGAGGCGCAGCTTGACCTTCAGCGGCGCGGCGAAGGTCATGTCCCGCTGGACACATTCCTCGACGTCGTACTTGGGCTCCTCGAACTCGTAGGAGACATACTCCAGCACGGCGCGTTCGTTGAAGTCCTTGATCGGGAAGACCGAGCGGAAGACCGCCTCGATGCCCTCGTCCCGCCGCGGGCCCGAGCGCGCATCGCGCTGCAGGAACTGCTCGTAGGAGGAACGCTGGACCTCGATCAGGTTCGGCATCTGCACGGCTTCGGGAATGCGGCCGAAAGACTTGCGGATCCGCTTCTTGCCGGTGAAGGACTGAGCCATTGTATTCCCTTGAACAGCGCGCGGGACGGTCCCCGGGCGCAGAAAGTGCATCCTGTCGTCCACCCTTGAACCCCCGGAAGGCCGGGGGCCGGACGCTGCAGGCCCCCTTTTCGCCGGGGGCGTTCCCTCGCGCGGCCGAAGGGCGACTGGCCGCGCCTCGGAACAGAGGCGCGCGAAACGGCTGGCCAGGGCCAGTGGAATCGCGAATGGCGGGAGTTAGTCGATTATCCCCATGAAGGGAAGAGCATGGCGTCAAGAAACTGCAAGACGACGGATCCGGACCGAAGACGCGCGATGGGCCTGATGGCGGCGCGCGCGACGGCCGCCCTGGCCCTCCCCGCCCTGGCCCTCCCCACCCTGGCTCAAGCCCATGTTCCCGATTTCGGCCCCTGCGCCGGCTTCATCGCTTCCGCGCCGGGGCGTCGCCGGACCTGGAGCCGGGGAGAGGCCCCGGCCGGCAGGCCCTTCCGCCTGGACAGTCCCTTCCGGGTCGCCTCGGTCTCGAAGATGGTCGCCGCGGCGGTGATCGTCCCGATCGCCGCCGGCCTGCCCGGCGGCCTCGATGCGGACGTGGCCGACCGGCTGGGATTCCGCCTCAGGCATCCCGCCTGGCCGGCGACGCCGATCCGCCTGCGCCATCTGCTGGCGCACACAAGCGGCCTGCGGAACGGACCCAGCTATCCCGTGCCCGCAGGCCGGCTCCTGTCTTCGGCCTTCACGCCCGGCGGCGTTCACTACGATCAGGGCGGGTGGTTCGGTCCTGCGGACTTCCCGCCCGGCGCCCGCTTCTCCTATGCCGACGTGAACTTCGCCGTCCTTGCACAGTGGGCCGAACAGGTCACAGGCCGGCGCTTTGACCAGTTGATGCGGGAACGGCTGCTCGCCCTTGCGGGGACGGACGCCGGCTACAACTGGAGCGGGGTCTCGCCAGCGGCCCGCCTGCGGGCGGCCCCGGGCCTCCGGCGCGAGGGGAACGCCTGGGTCGCGCAGGTGGATTCCTCGCCCCCCCCTGCGCCGCATGCCTCCGTCCTGGCCGCGCCGGAGACCCCCGGCCTCACGGACGCCGATGTCCGGCCTGGGGAGAACGGCTTCGCCTTCTCACCCCAGGGCGGACTGCGACTGAGCCTGGATGACATGGACCGTCTCGCCCGGCGTTTCCTGTCGGCGCCCGCGACCTACGCGGACATGGAGGCTTCGGCCTGGCGGCTCGGTCCGGAGGGGGCGGACAACGAGGGCGGGGTGATGCTGGCCTACGGGCTGGGCGTCCAGGTGCTGACGGGCCTGCCGGGGCCCTCGGGAGACGCCTTCTTCGGGCCCGACTCGGCGGACTGGAGGGGCCATCTCGGCGACGCCTACGGCTGGATCACGGGACTGTTCTGGAACCGGCGGACCGGCGAGAGCCTGGCCTGGGCGCTGAACGGCATGCCCGAGGCCGGCCGGCCTCCCGGGCGGCTCACCGCCCTGACCGCGCCGGAGGAGGACCTGATCGCCGCCGGACTGCGGGCCCTCGGACGCAAAACGGGCCCGGGGTGATCCCCGGGCCCGCCTGAAGAGACGCGAAACCGCGCCGCCAGATTACTTGATCTGGACGGAGGCGCCGGCTTCCTCGAGCTTCTTCTTGACCTCTTCGGCCTGCTGCTTGGAGACGTTCTCGACCACGTTCTGGGGAGCGCCTTCCACCAGGTCCTTGGCTTCCTTCAGGCCAAGGTCCGGACGGACGCCGCGGACTTCCTTGATGACGTTGATCTTCTTGTCGCCGCCGGCGGTCAGGACGACGGTGAACTCGGTCTGCTCTTCGGCGGCTTCGGCCGGAGCGGCGCCCGCGGCGGCCACGGCGGCGACGGCCACCGGAGCGGCGGCGGAAACGCCCCACTTGTCTTCAAGCATCTTGGACAGCTCAGCGGCTTCCAGGACGGTCAGGGCGGAGAGGTCTTCAACCAGCTTTTCAAGCTTGGACATGGGTCTAGTTCCTTGGGATCAGGGGATGAGGGGATATCGGAAAGTGACGGTCAGGCGGCGTCCTTGGCGGCGTAGGCGCCCAGGACACGGGCCAGTTGGCCCGCCGGAGCCTGGAGCACGCCGGCGACCTTGGTCGCGGGCGCCTGCAGGAGGCCAATGAGCTTGCCGCGGAGCTGGTCAAGCGACGGCAGGGTGGCGAGCGCCCCCACGCCGGCGGCGTCCAGGATCGTGGAGCCCATGAACCCGCCACGGATGGCGAGCTTGTCGTTTTCCTTCGCGAACTGGCTGGCCACCTTGGCGGCGGTCACCGGGTCCGGGGCGAAGGCGATGGCGACGGGACCGGTGAAGAGGGCGTCGCCCGCCTCCCCGAGGGATCCGTCCAGCGCCTTCTGGGCCAGGGTGTTCTTGACCACCTTGAAGTGGGCGCCTTCCTTGCGGAGGCGTCCGCGAAGTTCCGTCATTTCCGCAACAGTCAGACCCAGGTTGTGGGTCACGACCACGGCGCCGGCGCCTGCGAAATCGCCCTTGAGCGTTTCGATGGCCACCTGCTTTTGAGCGCGGTCCATTGCGGTCTCCATACTCGGAACCGGCCCCGGGACCATTCCCGAAGCCGTACGCACGTCCTCAGGCCCGAAAGGACCCATGGACGACCTGTCCGTGTGAGAAGCCGCGGCGCCAGCCCGCGGCGAGCCGCCGGCCGGTCATCCTCATCTTCCCGTCTCCCTGCGCTGCCGGAGGGGCTCCTCCGACGATTACGGACCCGGCGACCCCGGGACCCCGCAGTTCTTGGACAGGATCGGGGGCGGACCCCCGAACCCGCCGCCTCCCGAAGGAGGGGCGAAACTCTAGAAGGCGCGGTGGCTACAC
>CAIMLY010000264.1 GCA_903842425.1 uncultured Alphaproteobacteria bacterium
CACCTTCGCCGAGGGGGCCTCGGGTGCGGCGGCCGGCGCCGGCCTGGGCTGGTCGCAGGCGGAGAGGACGAGGCCGGCGCCGAGGGCAAGGGCGAGCAGCGGGCGAAGGGGCCGGCGGGAAAGTTGGAAAGTCATGTCTCGCGTCTCCGGGATCGGGGGCCTGCCAGGGACGGATCGAGCGCCAGGTGCAGCAGGCCCGTGATGGCGGCCAGGTCAAGGAAGTAAAGGTAGCGGTAGTCGCAGGCCAGGGCGATCACCAGGAAGCTGCCGGCGAAGGCCAGGGCTCCGGCCTGCAGGCCGGCCATGACGAAGTCCGACGGCCGGCCGCGCAGCAGCAGGAGTCCGGTCAGGACCAGGGAGATCAGTGCGTAGGGCGCATGGGACAGGACCGGGGTGTCGTAGAGCCAACTCGCGTAATTGAAGAGTTCGTTGTCCCGGCGGTCCTGGCGCGACGGCAGGGACAGTTCCTCCAGCACCGCCTCGGGCCCCTGGACGCCGGTCGTCACCGGCAGGCAGGCCCGCAGGTCCGGGGTCAGGAAGACCTGCCGGAACACATCTGCACGGTGGGCGGCGTAGGTCGGGAAATCCTGGATGGCGAGGTTCGCCCAGGTGGCGGGAACCGTGCCCGGCGGCGTCCGCCACAGCGCCTCCCCCAGACCCTCGGCCTGGCTGACGGCGTCCACCCTCTCGGGATTGTAGCCCTGGTCCGCCTTCGCCCGGAGCGTGGCGGCGGCGGCGGGGTCTGCGGCCTCGAGGGGACCGAGGGGCGCCTGCGGGTTGCGCGAGACGACACCGACGAGATCGAAGTGCTGGATCACCCGGAGCCCGGCGCCCGCGGCCTGAGGGCTGGAGGACGGCATGACCAGGCCCATGGCGAAGCCGGTGGCCAGGAAGACCACCAGGCCGGCCGATGCGGCGGCGCCGGCGGCGCCCAGGCCTGCCTTCCAGCCGCTGCGGCTGTGGATCGCGAGGCCCAGTCCCGCCGCGCCCGCCAGCAGGGCCAGGACCCCGTTCTGACGGACCAGGGCCGCCACCGCCAGCAGGACCGCGGCGCCGGCCAGCAGCATGAGGCGGCTTCGGACCTGCCCCCAGCGTTCTGCGGCCAGGGCCAGGCAGACAGTCCCCGCAATCGCGAAGTTGGCGAACATGACGTCCTTCCAGACGACGCCCTGGTAGATCAGCAACTGGGGAGTCAGGAGGGCGAGCCCGGCCAGGGCGGCGGCCAGCCAGTGCGCCCGCGGCGTCAGCCGGCTGAGGGCTGCAAGGCTGGCGAACAGAACCCCGGCGTTCATGACGACAAAGAGGGATGTCCCGGACAAGAGGCTGTCCAGACGTCCGAGGACCCAGGACATGAAGGCGGGGTTGAACGACCGCTGCACGCCGGTCCGCCCTTCCGCCAGCTGGATCACCGAATCGGTGGTCAGGTGGCCGGGCAGGTTCACCGCGAGGATCAGCAGCAGGCCTCCCAGCAGGACGCCCCGGTAGAGGCCCCCGAAGTCGCGCTTCCGGTGGTCGCTCATGCATCCGTCTCCGACAGAAGGCGCCGCAGGCCGCGGTCGAGGTCGCCCGAGGGGGTCAGGCCCAGGACCCCGGCCAGCCTGTCAGGGCTGCCCAGGGACCGCCGGATGTCGCCGGGCCGCTCGGCCTGGTGCGAGATCCGCGGCGTCGCCCCGCGGATCCCGGCCAATCGCCGGGCGAGGTCCAGGATCGAGGTTTCCCGGCCCGTGCAGACGTTTAGCGCCTCGAAAAGGTCGCCGCCGGTGCG
>CAIMLY010000265.1 GCA_903842425.1 uncultured Alphaproteobacteria bacterium
CCTGCAGTTGATCGCCGAGGACTTCCAGTTTCCGGAAGGCCCCATCGCCATGAACGACGGCTCGGTGATCCTCACCGAGATCAAGCGCCAGACCCTGACGCGGGTGAAGCCCGACGGATCGAAGGAGATCCTGGTCAACACGGGCGGCGGGCCCAACGGCGCGGCCATCGGCCCGGACGGCGCCATCTACATCACCAACAACGGCGGCGCCTTCGAGTGGCTGGACAACCAGGGCATGACCATTCCCGGCCCGACCCCGCCCTCGCACACCGGCGGCTACATCCAGCGCTTCGACCTGAAGACCGGCGCCCTGACCACCCTCTACACCGAGTGCGACGGAAGGAAGCTGGTGGGTCCCAACGACCTGGTCTTCGACCGGCAGGGCGGCTTCTGGTTCTCCGACCACGGCTGCTCCACCCCCGAGGGGCGCAAGTTCGGTGCGATCTACTATGCGAAGACCGACGGCAGCCACATCAGCCGCCAGAAGGACCACATCATCTCGCCCAATGGCATCGGCCTGTCGCCCGACGAGACGGTCGTCTACCTGGCCGACACCAACCTCGGCCGGCTCTGGGCCTTCGACGTCGCCGTGCCCGGCGTCCTGGCGCCTCCGGACGGCTTCGCCCCGGGGCGCGTCGTCTGCAACCTGCCCGGCTACCAGCTGCTCGACAGCCTGGCGGTGGAGGCCGGCGGCAAGGTCTGCGTGGCCACCATCATCAACGGCGGGATCACGGCTTTCGACCCGGACGGCTCGGTGGAGCATTTTCCGGTGCCGGACCTCGTCACAACCAACATCTGCTTCGGCGGCGCGGACATGCGCACGGCCTGGATCACGGCCTCGGCCACCGGCAAGCTCTATCGCGCCACCTGGCCCCGGCCCGGCCTGAAGCTCAACTTCAACGCCTGAGACCGGGATGCCCCGCGCCCCGGACCCCCGAGAACCCCTCATCGTCGCCAGCTTCGAGCTGGCGGCTGAGCGTTGCGAGGACCTGACGCCCCCCGTCTACGCGCGCCTGTTCCGCGAGCAGCCGGAGATGGAGATCCTGTTCTGGCGGGACCAGAACCACCAGATCCGCGGCGAGATGCTGACCCGGGTCATCCAGGCCATCCTCGATTTCGTGGGCGAGCGCCTCTATTCGTCCACCCTCATCCAGAGCGAGGTGGTGGTCCACGAGGGCTACGACGTGCCGCCGGAGGTCTTCCGGACCTTCTTCCGCACGGTCCGTGACGCGGTCTGCGAGGTCTGCGGCGCCGACTGGACCGCAGACTGGGAAGCGGCCTGGGAGAGCCTCCTGGCCGACCTCGATTACTATGTCACCCATCCCAACCAGGCCGAGACCCAGGCCCTGGCCTGACCGGGAGGGCGGCGGGGCCTCAGGACAGGCTGGCCATGGCGGTGCGGTCGAAACTCATCAGCTCGTCGTTCCGGCCCTGGTGGATCTTCACCGCCCAGTTCGGGTCCTGCAGCAGGGCCCGGCCCACGCCCACGAGGTCGAACTCCTCGCGCTCCAGCCGGCGCAGCAGGTCGTCGATGGAGGCGGGCTGCGAAGCCTCGCCGGCATAGGCCGCCACGAACTCGCCCGACAGGCCCACCGAGCCCACCGTGATGGTCGGCACGCCGGTGAGCTTCTTGGCCCAGCCTGCGAAGTTGAGGTCCGAGCCCTCGAACTCCGGCTCCCAGAAGCGGCGCTGCGAGCAGTGCAGGATGTCGGCGCCGGCGTCCGTCAGGGCCGTCAGCCAGGCCTCCAGTTCCTTGGGTGTCGGCGCCATCTTCACCGTGAAGTCCTGCTGCTTCCACTGGCTGATGCGGATGATCACGGGATAGTCCGGCCCCACCGCCTTGCGCACGGCCCGCAGGATGTCGCCCGCGAAGCGCGCCCGGCCCGGCAGGTCCTTCGAGCCGTAGGCATCCTCGCGCGCGTTGGTGCCGTCCCAGAAGAACTGGTCGATCAGGTAGCCATGGGCGCCATGCAGCTCGACGGTCTCGAAGCCCAGCCGCCTGGCGTCGGCCGCCGCCCGGGCGAAGGCGTCGATGGCGTCGGCCACGGCCTCCTCGCTCATGCCCTCTCCGAACTTCTTGCCCGGGCTCGACAGGCCCGAGGGGCTGTCATAGCCGCCGGCCGGGTTCCACTCCGGATCGCGCGAGCGCACCGCGCCCACGTGCCAGAGCTGGGGGGCGATGGCGCCGCCCTCGGCGTGCACCTCGTCGGCCACCCGCTTCCAGCCGGCCAGTTCCTTCTCGCCGTGGAAGCGGGGGATGTTGCGGTCGTTCAGCGAGGCGGCGCGGTCGACCCCGGTGCCCTCGGTGATGATCAGCCCCACCTCGCCGGCGGCCCGGCGGCGATAGTACTGGGCCACCTCCTCGGTCACCACGCCGTCCGGCGAGAAGGACCGGGTCATGGGCGCCATCACCAGGCGGTTCTTCAGGTTGAGGCCCTTGAAGGACCAGGGCTGGAAGAGGGCTTCGGCGGCCATGGGCGGCGTCTCCTGCGTCGGGCCCGTCTCGGCGGACCCCGGTTTCGGTGTTTCGGGGCGACCTTATGCACCCTCCCCGCGCCGGCGTCAGGCGAAAATCCGGGTAGCGCCAGAGGCGCCGGCGCCTTGCTTTTCGGTCGCCCCTTCGCCATGGTCTGAACAATGCTCAAATTGCGCCCGGCCCCTGACGCCGCTGCGCCCTGACCCAAGGAGTCCGCCATGAGCGACGGAGCCGTTGACCTCAAGGCCGAAGCCCGCGCCCGGGCCTATTCCATCCCGCTCGACGACATCAACGTCGCGGACCCGGAACTGTTCAAGACCGACAGCCACTGGCCCTATTTCGAGCGCCTCCGGAAGGAGGACCCGGTCCACCTTCACCCCGAGGGTCACCATGAGCAGGGGTCCTTCTGGTCGGTGACCAAGTACAACGACATCATGGCCGTGGACACCAACCACGGGGCCTTCTCCTCCGAGCCGGCGATCACGCTCTTCGACCCGGAAGACGACTTCACCCTGCCCATGTTCATCGCCATGGACCAGCCCAAGCACGACCTGCAGCGCAAGACGGTCAGCCCGATCGTCTCGCCGCAGAACCTGCACTTGATGGAACCCCTGATCCGCGGGCGGATCCAGAACACCCTCGACAGCCTCCCCATCGGCGAGCCCTTCGACTGGGTGGACCGCGTGTCCATCGAGCTGACCACCCAGATGCTGGCCACCCTCTTCGACTTCCCCTTCGAGGACAGGCGCAAGCTGACCTTCTGGTCCGACGTCGCCACGGCCGACAATTCCTCCAAGCACTTCAAGACCGATGACCCGGAAATGGAGCGCCGCGGCTACCTCTTCGAGTGCGTCGAGTACTTCACCCGCCTCTGGAACGAGCGGGTGAACGCAGAGCCCAAGGGCGACCTCATCTCCATGCTCGCCCACGGCGAGGCCACGCGGAACATGGACCGCATGGAATACCTGGGGAACCTGATCCTGCTGATCGTCGGCGGCAACGACACCACCCGCAACACCATGACCGGGTCCATCTACGCCATGAACCGGTTCCCGGACCAGTTCGCCAAGCTGAAGGCCAACCCGGACCTGATCCCCTCGATGGTCTCCGAGACCATCCGCTGGCAGACCCCCCTGGCCTACATGCGGCGCACCGCCCTGCAGGACGTCGAGCTGGGCGGCAAGACCATCCGAAAGGGCGACAAGGTCGTCATGTGGTACGTCTCGGGCAACCGCGACGATGAGGTCATCGAGAACCCGGACAGCTACATCATCGACCGGCCCCGGCCTCGCCAGCACCTGTCCTTCGGCTTCGGCATCCATCGCTGCGTCGGCAACCGCCTGGCCGAGCTGCAGCTGAAGATCCTCTGGGAAGAGATCCTCCAGCGCTTCCCCGAGATCCAGGTCGTGGGCGAGCCTGAGCGCGTCTTCTCGTCCTTCGTGAAGGGCTACGAGAGCATGCAGGTCGTGATCCCCTCCCGGCTGTAGGGAGGGCGTCCGCCAGGGTGGGTTGACCCCCTCACCCGGCTTCACCGGGAGCTCCCCCTGATGGGGAGCAATTGCTGAGTCATTCCTCCCCCCTGGGGGAGGTGGACCGGGACGCCAGTCCCGGAACGGAGGGGGTCAGCGCCGCCCGCCCTGGGCGCCCTTCTCCAGGGCCCTCAGCAGGGCGAGGACGTCAGGGTCGCCGAAGGGCATGAGCTGGGTCAACAGGACGCCGGCCTTGCCCGCCTCCGGGTCCGCCCAGAAATAGGTGTTGAAGATCCCCGCCCAGTTCAGCGCGCCGGGACTGCGCCCCTCCTTCGTCGCCTCCGGGGTGACGACGGTCGCAAGGCCATGGCCGGTGTGCATGTCCGGATAGAGGTCGAAGTCGGTGGTCAGGACGCCGTTGGCGGTCTTGAAGGCCCCGGCCCGGAGCGCCCCGGTCTGGACCTGGCTCAGTGACCGCACGGTCTCCGGCTTCAGGACGCGGGCGCCGTCCAGCTCGCCGCCATTCAGCAGCATGCGCAGGAAGCGGATGTAGTCCGGCGCCGTGCCGTGCAGTCCGCCGCCGCCCGAGAGCACCTCGGCCTCCGTCCCGCCGGGCGGGGTGGGCGCGGGAAAGAGCGTACCCTCCACCCGCAGGTGCGCCACCGCCCGTCGCGTCGGGTCGACCGGGGCGAAGCCGGTGTCCGTCATGCCCAGGGGTCCGAGGATGTGTTCCCTGAGATAGGCGTCCAGGCGCTGGCCGCTGGCGGCCTCCACGGCCAGGCCCGCCCAGTCGATGCCGATGCCATAGCTCCAGGCCTCGCCGGGATCGTGCAGAAGGGGCAGGACATGGGCCGACCGGCTCCCGCCGTTCGGATCCCCCGCCCCCGTGGACGCGTGCCAGCGGGTCAGGTCCGCGCTCAGGAAGGCATAGCCGAAGCCCGAGGTGTGGGTCAGCAGGTCCCGCAGGGTCGGCGCCCTCCGGGCCGGGCGAAGGCGGGGCGCGCCGTCCTCGCCGAAGCCCTCGAGAACCTTCAGGTCTCCGAACTCGGGCAGGAGGCCCGACAGGTCGCCGTCCAGGCTCAGCCGTCCAGCCTCCACTTCCCGCAGGGCCGCGACCGAGACCACCGCCTTGGTCATGCTGGCCAGCCAGAAGATCGTGTCCTGGGTCATCGCCGCAGGCTCGCCCGCCTGCCGGACCCCGGCCTGGCGGGTGTAGGTCACCCCGTCCCGGTCCGCCACGGCGGCCACGGCGCCGGCGATGCGCCCGGAGGCGACCGCCGCCTCCAGCGCCTTCTCAAAGCCTGCGTACACGCCCGTCCTCCGCCTCAGAGGCCAAGCACCATCTTGGCCATGATGTTGTGCTGGATCTCGTTCGACCCGGCGTAGATCGAGGTCTTGCGATAGTTGAAGTAGTGCGGAGCCAGGGTGGCGGCATAGTCCGGACCGGCCCGCGGCTCATTGCGCTCGCCCCGGATCTCGGCCCAGGTGTCGCGCACGAAGGGCGCGGCGTAGACGCCCGCCGCCTCGAGGGCCAGCTCGGTGATGGCCTGCTGGGCCTGGCTGCCCTCGAGCTTGAACATGGAGGACACGGCCCCCAGTGTCTCGCCGGTCACCCGGGCGCCGAAGACGCGCAGCTCGGTGGCGTTCAGCGTGTCCACCTTGATCTGCATCTCGGCCAGCTTGCGCCGGAAGGCCGGGTCATGGACCAGCTTGCCGCCACCGTCCGAGGCCTGCAGGGAGGCGATCTGCTTGACCTTCTCCAGCTGGTGGGTGAGGCCGGGGGCATAGGGATTGCCGCGCTCGAACTGCAGGAGGTACTTGGCGTAAGTCCAGCCCTGGCCCTCTTCGCCGATCCGGTTGGAAATCGGCACCCGGACGTTCTCGAAGAAGACCTGGTTGATCTCCTGCTCGCCCGCGGCAGGGCCGTCCAGGGTCGGCAGGGGCACGATGGAGATGCCGGGGGTCTTCATGTCCAGCAGCAGGAAGCTGATGCCCACCTGGCGGATGGCCTCGTTCGAGGTCCGCACCAGGCAGAACATCCAGTCCGCCCACTGGGCGTAGGTCGTCCAGATCTTCGAGCCGTTCAGGACATAGTGATCGCCATCCCGCTCGGCCTTGAGCGACAGGGAAGCCAGGTCCGAACCCGAACCCGGCTCGGAGTAGCCCTGGCACCACCAGACGTCGGTGGACAGGATCCTGGGCAGGTGCTGGGCCTTCTGCTCGGGCGTGCCAAAGGCCATGACCACCGGGGCGCACATGGTGAGGCCCATGTTCGAGGTCGAGGGCGCCCCCGCCAGGGCCATCTCCATCTCGAAGATGTACTTGCGGCTGTGGCTCCAGCCCGTGCCGCCGTATTCCTCCGGCCAGTCCGGGGCGATCCAGCCCCGGTCATGGAGCCGCTTGAGCCATCGGACCTGGCCCGCCTTGTCGATGTGGGCGTTTTTCGACTGGGCCATGCGCGCGCGCATGTCGTCGTCGAAGGCTTCGGCGATGAAGGCGCGGACCTCGTCCCGGAAGGCGAGGTCCTCCTTGCTGAAGGCCAGGTCCATGGTGCTCGTCTCCGTGTCAGACGCCGTCGAGGTATTCGATCTCGGGGCGGCCGCCCATGCAGGGACCCATCTTCGGGCCCGCCGCCTTGAAGTATTCCGTGCCGCCGTGGTGCTTCAGGGCCGCCTCGTCGGCGTAGAGCTCCAGCACCTTGTAGACCTGCGGGTTCGCGCGGCTGCGGGTCAGCTGGTAGGCGTGGCAGCCGGGCTCGTTGGCCTTCACCTGCTTGGCCAGTTCGGTGAAAATGGCTTCGAACTCCGCGTTCTTGCCTTCCGCCACGGTCAGGGTCGCGATGACGCCGATCATTCCGTTTCCTCCGTTTGTGTGAGGAGACGGACGGTAGAGGCGACCCCCGCGGGCGGCAAGCCCCGCCGCAGCGTCACCCAGCGGGAAATCAGCGCTCCGGGCCGTCCCGGTCGTTCCAGCCGTACGCGACCCACTCATGGCCGCCCACCCGCCGGGCCTCGATGACGCCATCGTCCGCCCTCGGCCCCGAAGCGGCCCGCACGGGCTGCCGGCGAAGCCGGCCCGTCACTGCGGCCAGGCCGAGGAGGGTCGTCCCGATCACGGCCGCCACCACCACCGTGGCCGCGGCGAACAGGGCCGCGACGGCGGCCAGCAGCAGTCCCGCCACGGCCGCAAGGACCGCAAGCACGGCCTTGGGGCCGCGAAGGGAGGAAGAGCCGGAGCTGTAGGCGATGCGGATCATCGACGTCCTCTGCACGGGGTGGCGCCGGACCGCCCGGTCCACCCTCCCTGACATGTTGTGCGCGACCTCGGGGTCGTCAACTGGAATCGGCGCGGACAGGGACGCTCCGGCTCTCGATGCCCGCACAGGCGGCAGGACCAGGGACGGATCCGGGCTCCTGCCGACGGCCGGCGGGAAAAAGCCGTGAAGGGTCGTGAATAACCGACCGGGCCCCGCCGGCCCGGGTGGACACCGTCCGCCGAAGGGCGGAGGGAGGGCCCGGCGCGCCCCGGCCGGGGCCGATTCAGGTCAGGAGGCCAGGCCATGGGCGGGGATCGACGGATTGGAATGACCGGGACGTGGAGGCTGGCGAGGCCCGGCCCCCTCGGCCGCCTGCTGTGGCTCGCCTTCAGTCTCGCCGCCTGGTTCGCCCTGAACCTCGCCGTGCAGCCCGCCCGGGCCTTCACCCCCTTCCCCGTGGCCGGGGGCGCCAGCGAGCACCGCCGCATCTCCGACGCCGCCCTCGCCTGCCGCGGGGGAGCCCCCTCGACCTGCTGGTCGCCGGCCGCCCTGGACCGCCTCGAGGTCGCCCTGAAGCGGCCGGACATCACCCTCGCCACCTTCGAGGCCGCCGCCCACTGTGACAGCGGCGACCTGGCCCCCGACGGAACCTCGCCGGGCGGCCGGGGTCCCGCCGCCCTGCAGGCCTGCCGAACGTGGATCCGCACGCACATCGACCTCGCCCTGGCGGCGGCCGACGGCCTCGTTGACGCCCGCGGCCTTCCTCTCCAGGATGCCCGGGACTGCGCCTGGCGGGCCCTGCGCCCGCGCACCGCCCTCTGCGAGGTGGACTTCCACCTCGGCCGGGCCCTGCACGCCGCCCAGGACTTCTATTCCCACACCAACTGGGTCGATCGCCATGACCCTGCAAAGCCCCTCTCCCTGCGCAACCCGCCTGGCCTGGATGGCGCAGGGCCGATCGAATGGCTGGCGCCGGGCGAGGAGGGGCCGCCGCCACCCGGCCTGATGTCCGGCTGCTTTGTCTTCTTCCCGGAGTCCCTGTTCTGCCACGGCCGGACCCGTCATCAGGACCTGAGCAAGGACAGCCGCGCCGGGCCGGAGACACCCCCCGTCGGGGCGACCCCGCGGGGCGCCGTCAACGGTAACTTCCCCCGCGCCATCGACGCGGCGACCGGCGAGACCGCCCGGATCTGGACCGGCTTCCACGCCCGGCTCATCGCCACCTACGGGGAGACCCGGGGCCAGGCCATGAGCTGCCGCCTCCGCGGCCTGCCGCCCTCAGTGTGCGGGTCCGGGCCTTCCGCCGCCGCCTCTTCCGATCCTGGAGTCCTGTGATGAACCGACCCTTCCGCCTGGTCGCCGCCGCGGTCCTGAGCAGCCTGATGATCTCCGGATGCACCACCACCCAGCACCAGGCGAAGCTGGAGAACCCGGCTGACATCCGTCAAAGGGTGGAACTGCCCGGGATACTGACGGCCTCAGGCGGGGCTCAGCCCTCGGTACGCTATGTCTTCCATACCCACGGCATGGGAATGACCGATGCGAAGTCGGTTCTCATCCGGCCCGTCACCTTGGCCCTGCAGCAGGCAGGCTACACCCCGGAGACGACCCCGGCGGAGTCGCGCTGGATCGACGCACCGACCGCCAGGGTCCACGAGTTCGAGGGCGAGGCTCTGTCCTGCGAGGGCGGCGCCGCACGCCAGCCGCCCTGCCTCTACGATCACTTCGGCCAGTACCGGGTCGACCGGTTCATCCATGCTGACGGGGTGAGCCGGGTGGTGGTCTACAGCTATCTTTGGCACGACGACCTCTGGCGTCTCCAGCGGCCCTTCCTTGCACATGACATCGCCGGGCTGCAGACGGGTTTCGCCGGATGGACGGCGGGAAGCCTGACCCGAGAACTGAAGACAAGCATTGTGAATGAAGGGCTGAGCGACGTCGCCGCCTACCTGGGTCCGGCCGGC
>CAIMLY010000266.1 GCA_903842425.1 uncultured Alphaproteobacteria bacterium
CGATCACGGCGGCTGCATCCTTGCCGCCGATCTTGGCGTGGGTGAAGTCGGCGAACATGGTCGGCGAGTGATTGCCGTAGATGTAGAGGTCGCTCACCGCGTCGATGGCGACGCCGGCCTTCTGGGCCAGCTGGGCCCGGGCGCGGTTCTCGTCGAGGCGCACCATGGCGGTGAAACGGTCGGCCGGCAGGCGGCGGGCCTGGGCGGCGGCGATCATGACGTTGGTGTTGCAGGGGTTGCCCACCACCGCCACCCGGGCGTCGTCGGCGGCCACGGCGTCGATGGCCTTGCCCTGGGCGATGAAGATCCTGCCGTTGTCCTTCAGGAGGTCGGCGCGCTCCATGCCGGGGCCGCGGGGCTTGGAGCCCACCAGCAGGCACCAGTTGGCGTCCTTGAAGGCGACCTCGGCCTCGCCGGTGAGGACCATGCCGGCCAGCAGCGGGAAGGCGCAGTCCTCGAGCTCCATGGCCACGCCCTTCAGGGCCTTCTGCGGACCTTCCACCGGGATTTCCAGCAGCTGAAGGATGACCGGCTGGTCGGGGCCGAACATGGCGCCCGAGGCAATCCGGAACAGGAGGGCGTAGCCGATGTTGCCGGCCGCGCCGGTGACCGCCACGCGGATGGGTTTCCTGGAAGCCATGGCTCTTCTCCTGGATGTGGTCTTCGCGGTTGGCCCGCGTCGCAGCGCTCCCTAGCTGGAAGCGCCCGGGCCTGCAACGCCGCAGGCGCTTGTGAAGACCCGCCGGCCCGGCCAATCTGGCGCCATGCCCGAGATCGATCCCGCCTTCCTCGCCGGCTCCCACGCCCTGGACGAGCTGCCCCTCTGCCATGTGAGGCTGCAGGACGACGCCCGCTGGCCCTGGCTGGTCCTGATCCCCCAGGTCTCGGGCGCCCGGGAGATCGAGGACCTGTCCGCGGCGGAGCGGCGCCTGCTGGTGGAGGAGATCGTCGCAGCGGGGAACGCCGTCCGGGCCCTGGGCGACGCCCT
This sequence comes from uncultured Alphaproteobacteria bacterium, assembly GCA_903842425.1. GTDB lineage: Bacteria > Pseudomonadota > Alphaproteobacteria > Caulobacterales > Caulobacteraceae > Phenylobacterium. Next base: position 989 of record CAIMLY010000266.1, read on the forward strand.
CGGCCTTTCCGTGGACAAGCTCAACGTCGGCGCCCTGGGCAACATCACGCCCCAGCTGCATGTCCATGTTGTGGGGCGGCGGATCGGGGATCCCGCCTGGCCGGGGCCGGTCTGGGGCTTTGGCGAGGCCGAGCGGCTCACGCCGGAGAGGCTGAAGGCGGCCCTGGCCGCAGCCCGTCCCGCCCTCGCCCCCGGCGCCCAGCCCTATCCGCCCTTCCCCGGGCGCGGGCCGGGCTGAGGACCCTCAGTCGCGCTGCATGCGCACGGCGACCTGGACCCCGTCCTCCGTCAGGGTCCCCACCCATTGGCCGGGGGCCTCGGAACGGAGCTGTAGCGTCACCGGGCCGCGATGGGGGGGCGCCTCCAGGGTCAGCGCCAGGCGACCGTCGGTGCGGCTGGCCGAGCGGAGGTAGCCCGACCCGGTCAGGGAGCCTGGCCGCCGGGGGTCGCTCCAGGCCCCATCCAGGGTCCCGGCCCCGGCGTCGATCAGCTGGAAGGCGTAGAGGGGGCCGGCCTGGCTGCGCACCAGCCAGCGGCCCTCGAGATCGCCCTGTCGCCCCTGGGCTGCGGAATAGCCGGCCCTGAGGCGGGCCTCGTAGGTCCTCTCGGCGGTCCCCAGGGGCGCCTCGGGGGTGCGGCTGTGGTCGTCCACTCCCACCCTCTGCCCCGGCGCCGAAGCCGGACCGGCGCGGCCAGGCGAGGTCCCCGAGACTTCAGGCAGGTCCAGGTCGCCGCCGTCGGCTTCCTCTTCCTCGGTGTCGGCGGGCGCGGACTTCAGCAGGTCGCCGATCAGGTCGGGGTCCTGCGCGCGGGCGGGGCTGGTCCCCAGGAACAGGAACGCCAGGACCACCAGGGCGGCGGGTCGGATCCGGGTCATGCCTCCTCGAGGGCTGCGGCGATCTCCAGGAGCCGGAGGGCCTGGTCCAGGTGCAGGCGCTCGACCATCCGGCCTTCGACCCGCAGGACGCCCTTGCCGCGATTTTCGGGCGAATCAAAGGCGGCGGCGACGACGCGCGCCCAGGCGACCTCCTCCGGTTCCGGGGAGAAGGCCCGGTTGGCGGCGGCGACCTGGTCGGGATGGATGAGGGTCTTGCCGTCAAAGCCGAACTCGACGCCCTGGCGGCACTGGCGTTCGAGCCCCTCCAGATCGGCGATGTCGTTCCAGACCCCGTCCAGCACGGTCAGCCCTCGGGCCCGGCCCGCGGCGACGGTCAGGGACAGGGCCGCCTGCAGGGGCCGGCGGTCGGCGTCGACCCGGCAGCGCATCTCCTTCACCAGGTCGTTCGACCCCACCACGAGGGTCGTCAGGACGCCGCCCGCCGAGGCGAGGCGGTCCAGGGCGAAGAGGCTGGCGCAGGTCTCGACCATGATCCACAGGGCGACGCCGGCGGGCAGGCGAACGGCGTAGGCGGCGACGTCCTCCGGGGCCGACACCTTGGGCGCCAGGACGGCGTCCGGTCGGACCGGGCCCGCCGCGATCGCGGCCAGGTCGGCCTCGCCCCAGGGCGTGTCGAGGCCGTTGACCCGCACCACCCGCTCCCGGCGGCCGAAGCCCCCCTCGGCGACGGCCGCGACGGCCCGGTCCCGGGCGGCGGGCTTGGCGTCGGGCGCGACCGAGTCTTCCAGGTCCAGGATCACCACGTCGCAGGCCAGACCCCGGGCCTTCTCGATGGCGCGGGGATTCCCCGCCGGCATGTAGAGGGCGCTGCGACGGGGACGGGCGGGCGACATTCCAGGACTCCGGGACCTCACGGCAGGGGCGCCGCAGGCCCCGGTCTTAGACTATGATGGCGACATGATCACCCGTCGCGAACCTGACGCCCGCAACGTGCTGGGCGGCCCCCTCGAGCCCTGCGGCCTTGACCCCCTGACCGGCTTCTACCGGAACGGCTGCTGCGAGACCGGCGCCGAGGACGTCGGCATGCACACGGTCTGCGCCGTCATGTCCCCCGAGTTCCTCTCCTTCTCGAAGTCCGTGGGCAACGACCTGTCGACCCCGGCGCCGGCCTACGGTTTTGCAGGGCTGAAGCCGGGGGATCGCTGGTGCCTGTGCGCGCCCCGCTGGCGCGAGGCCCTCGACGCCGGGGCGGCGCCGCAGATCGTGCTGGAGGCGACCCATGAGGAGGCCCTGGCCGTAGCGCCCCTCGAGGTCCTCAAGGCCTACGCCGTGTCGGGTTCCGGAACCGGTCCGCTCTAGCGGGCCGGGGGCCGGCTCTGGCTGCAGGGTGGATTGGCCGGCGGGATCGGTAGGGGTAGAAGGGCGACATGCCGTCTGACGCCCGCCTCTCCCCGGATCGCGCCGCCGCCCTGACCCGGGGGATCACCCTGATGTCCGTCGGGGTTGCGGCCCTGCTGGTGACCGCCAAGGCGGCGGCCTGGATGGCCTCCGGCTCGGTCGCCCTGCTGGCCTCCCTGGCGGATTCGAGCCTCGACCTCCTGGCCTCGACGGTGACCTTCTTCGCCGTCCGCTACGCCGCGGCTCCGCCGGACGAGGAGCACCGGTTCGGTCACGGCAAGGCCGAAGCCTTCGCCAGCCTGATGCAGGCGGGTCTCGTCTTCGCCTCGGCGGCCCTGGTCGGACAGGAGGCGATCCGAAGCCTGCTCGACCCACAGCCCCTGGCGGCGAGCGGCTGGGCCATCGGGGTCATGCTCCTCTCGACGGTCATGACCTTCGGGCTGATCAGCGCCCAGACCTGGGTCCTCCGCCGGACCCACTCGGTGGCGGTCAGCGGCGACCGGGCCCACTACGCCTCGGACCTGGCCTCGAACCTCGCGGCCCTGGCGGGGATCGGCGCCTCGGCCTGGCTGGGGATCGCGGGCCTGGACGGCGCCGCCGCCCTGCTGATCGCCGCCCTCCTCCTGTGGGGCGCCATCGGCGTCTTCCGGGAAGCCGCCGTCCAGCTGATGGACCAGGAGCTTCCGGAGGCGGAGCGCACCCGGATCATTGAACTTGTCACCCAGGACCCGCGCCTGACGGACGTCCACCAGCTGCGCACCCGGGCCTCCGGTCCCTATGTCCACATGCAGATGCACGTGGACCTGGACCCCCTGCTGACCCTGGAGGACGCCCACCGGGTGATCGTCGACGCCGAGCGACGGCTGCTCGCGGCCTTCCCCATGGCGGACATCCTCATCCATCCGGATCCCAGGGGGCTGGCCGAGCCCCACGGGGGCGCCTTCGCAGAAGCTTCCGCTGCAGAGTAAACCGCCCCTTAAGGTCTGATCCGCTTGATGGGGCCACTCAGAACGCCTCGCCGCCCGGGCATGACCGAACGCATCCTGCACCACTTCCCGCTGGACCCCGCCTCCCGCCAGGTTCGCCTGGCCCTGGGCGAGAAGCGTCTGGCCTTTACCGAACAGACCGTGCGCTACTGGGAGCAGCCTGACGCCTTCCTGGACCTCAACCCCTCGGGGGTGACGCCGGTGATGGTCGAGGACGGGCTCGTCCTGTGTGAGTCCCGAACCATCCTCGACCACATCGAGGAGACCTGTCCCGAGCCGCCTCTGCTGGGCCGCGCGCCGGAAGAACGGGCCGAGGCCCGTCGCCTGGTCCTCTGGTTCGACCGCAAGTTCGACCTGGAGGTCGCCGGCTTCCTGCTCCACGAGAAGATGGAGAAGCGGCTCCTGGGCCTCGGCGCCCCCGACCTCGCCGCCCTGCGCCAGGGCCGGGAGTCCCTGCGTCACCACATGGCCTACCTCGAGGCCCTCCTGTCGGCCCGGGACTGGCTGGCCGGCCGACGCCTGTCCCTCGCCGACTTCGCCGCCGCCGCCTATCTCTCGGTGATCGACTACCTCGGCGACGTCCCCTGGGACGCCTACCCGGCGGTGAAGACCTGGTACATGAAGCTCAAGTCGCGCCCCGCCTTCCGCCCCATCCTCGCCGACCGCTGGCCCGGACTGGCCCCGGCGGCGCACTATGACGACCTCGACTTCTGACCCCCGCGAGGCGATCCGCCAGCGGGCGGCGGACCTGGGCTTCGACACCTGCCGGTTCACCGGGGTCGAGGCGCCCTGGCCGGCGACCGCCCGTCTGCAGGCCTTCCTGGAAGCCGGCCGGCAGGGCGACATGGACTGGCTGGCCGCCACGGCGGAGCGGCGCGGGCACCCGCGGGCCCTGTGGGCGGAGGCCCGCAGCGCCGTCGTCCTGGGCCTGAACTACGGACCCGAGACCGATCCGATGGACGGCCTGGCCCGCCGCGACCGGGGCCTCGTCTCGGTCTACGCCCGGGGCGACGACTACCACGACGTGATCAAGGGCCGGCTCAAGCAGCTGGGCGGCTGGATGGCCTCGCGGCTTGGCGGGGACCTGAAGGTCTTCGTCGACACCGCCCCCCTGATGGAGAAGCCCCTGGCCCAGCAGGCCGGCCTGGGCTGGCAGGGCAAGCACACCAACCTGGTCAGCCGGGACTTCGGCTCCTGGCTCTTCCTCGGCGTGATCCTGACCACGGCGGACCTGCCCCCGGACGGGCCCGAGACCGATCACTGCGGCCAGTGCCGGGCCTGCCTGGACGCCTGTCCGACGGCCGCCTTCCCGGCGCCCTACCAGCTCGACGCCCGCCGCTGCGTCTCCTACCTGACCATCGAGCACAGGGGGCCCGTGGACCCGGAGCTGCGGCCGGGGCTGGGCAACCGGATCTATGGCTGCGACGACTGCCTGGCGGTCTGCCCCTGGAACAAGTTCGCCCGGGCCGGGCGCGAACAGAGGCTGGCGGCCCGCGACGACCTGGCGGCCCCGCCCCTGGCCGAACTGGCGGGCCTGGACGACGCGGCCTTCCGGACCCGGTTCGCCCGTTCGCCGGTCAAGCGCACGGGCCGGGACCGGTTCGTGCGCAATGTCCTCTACGCCATCGGCAATTCCGGCGATCCGGCCCTGGCCCCGGCCGCAAGCGCGCGGCTGGAGGATGCCTCGCCCCTGGTGCGGGGCGCCGCGGTCTGGGCGCTGGGACGCCTGCTGCCCCGCCCGGACCTCCAGGCCCTGGCCGGCGCCCGCGCCGGGGCCGAGACCGACCCCGACGTCCGGGCCGAGTGGGCCGCCGTTCAGTCGGCGTAGACGCCGGGCCGGTTCTCCATGGCGGCCTTCACCGCCTCGACCTGGTTGGGCGAGCCGATCAGGGCGCCCTGCTCCTGGCTCTCGGCCAGGAGGATGGCGTGCTGGTCGGCGTCGGGCGCCAGGTCCAGCAGGCGCTTGCCGGCCCGGATGGCGTCGGGGTTCTTCGAGGCGATGTCGGCCGCCAGGGCCAGGGCC
>CAIMLY010000267.1 GCA_903842425.1 uncultured Alphaproteobacteria bacterium
CCGCCCCGACCGCCCCCCCGGCCCCCGCCCCGCCCGTCGCAAAGGGCGCCGGCTACTCGGCCAAGGATATCGAGGTCCTGGAGGGCCTGGAGCCGGTGCGCAAGCGGCCGGGCATGTACATCGGCGGCACCGACGAGCGCGCGCTTCACCACCTCTTCGCCGAGGTCCTGGACAACGCCATGGACGAGGCCGTCGCCGGCCATGCCAAGGTCATAGAGGTGCGCCTCGACGCCGACGGCGCCCTCACCGTCCGGGATGACGGCCGCGGCATCCCGGTGGACCCCCATCCCAAGCACCCGGGGAAATCGGCCCTCGAGGTCATCATGACCGTCCTCCACTCCGGCGGGAAATTCTCCGGCAAGGCCTACGAGACCTCGGGCGGCCTGCACGGCGTCGGCGTCTCCGTGGTCAATGCCCTCTCCGAGCACCTGGAGGTCACGGCCTTCAAGGACGGCTTCGAGTGGCGCCAGACCTTCAGCCGGGGCAAGCCCGTCGGGGGCCTCGAGAAACTGGGGCCGACCCGCAGGCACGGGACGGTGATTTCCTTCCGGCCGGACCCGGTCATCTTCGGCGACGCCGCCGTTTTCCGGCCCGCCCGCCTCTATCGCATGGCGAGGTCCAAGGCCTACCTGTTCGGGGGCGTGGAGATCCGCTGGACCTGCGATCCCTCGCGGATCCAGGACCAGACCCCGGCCGAGGCTGTCCTGCGCTTTCCCAACGGACTGGCCGACTATCTGGCCGAGCGGGTCCGCGACGTCGAGACGGTCACGCCGGAACCCTTCACAGGCCGCTACGAGCGCAAGGGCGACCCCGGCAAGGTCGAATGGGCCGTGACCTGGACAGGCGCCGGCTTCGGCGAGGCGGACGGCTTCCTCCAATCGTACTGCAACACGGTGCCCACCCCGGAGGGCGGGACCCATGAGGCCGGCTTCCGCGCCGCCCTGACCCGCGGGCTCAAGGCCTACGCCGAGCTGGTCGGCGAGAAGCGCGCGGGCCTGCTGACCGCCGAGGACGTGGTCGCCCAGGCCGGCGGCCTGGTCAGCGTCTTCATCGCCAACCCGGAGTTCCAGGGCCAGACCAAGGAGCGCCTGTCCTCCGCCGAGGCCCAGAAGCTGGTCGAGACCGCACTGCGCGATCCCTTCGACCACTGGCTCGTCGCCCAGCCGAAGTCGGCGCGGACCCTGCTGGACTTTGTCATCCAGCGCGCCGAGGAACGCCTGAAGCGCCGCCGCGAAAAAGAAGTCTCCAGGGCCTCCGCCACCCGGAAACTGCGCCTGCCGGGCAAGCTCGCGGACTGTTCCGGCCAGTCCGCCGCGGGCTCCGAGATCTTCATCGTCGAGGGTGACAGCGCCGGTGGCTCGGCCAAGCAGGCCCGGGACCGCCGGACCCAGGCCATTCTCCCGCTCCGCGGGAAGATCCTGAACGTCGCATCGGCCACTCCCGACAAGCTGCTGCAGAACCGCGAACTCTCGGACCTGATGCTGGCCCTCGGGGTCCAGGGCGGCTCCCGGTTCCGCGAGGAGGACCTGCGCTACGAGCGGGTGGTCATCATGACCGACGCCGACGTCGACGGGGCCCACATCGCCAGCCTGCTGATCACCTTCTTCTACCGGACCATGCCGCAGCTGATCCGGGCCGGCCGCCTCTACCTGGCCCTGCCCCCGCTCTACCGCATCAGCCACGGCGGCAGGGTGGTCTACGCCCGGGACGACGCCCACCGGGAGACCCTCCTGGCCACGGAGTTCAAGGGCAAGAAGCCCGAGGTCGGGCGCTTCAAGGGACTGGGCGAGATGATGCCGGCCCAGCTGAAGGAAACCACCATGGATCCCGCCCGGCGCATCCTGGCACGGGTGACCCTGCCCCGCTCCGAGGAGGCCGTGGCGGACCTGGTGGAAGCGCTCATGGGACGCAAGCCCGAGTTGCGCTTCCGGTTCATCCAGGAGAACGCCGAGTTCGCCGCAATGGACCTCGACCTTTGACCGCACCGGACTCCCGTCGTGCTTGCGCGTTGACTTGGAGCCCCCAGCCCGTATGTTCCGCGGCGCGCGACGACCGACGTCTGCGCCGCTGCGCCGTGCGCGCCCCCGCCCCGCGGGTCGGGCCCGTCGCCCCTTAGGCAAATAATGACCGAATTCTCTGAACTGGGCCTGTCCCCTGAACTCCTGCAGGCCATCTCCAACACCGGCTACACCACCGCCACCCCGATTCAGGCCGAGGCCATTCCCATCGCCCTGACAGGCCGGGACGTCCTGGGCATCGCCCAGACCGGGACGGGCAAGACCGCCGCCTTCACGCTCCCGATGATCGAACGCCTGGCTGCCGGCCGGAGCCGCGCGCGGATGCCCCGCGCCCTGGTCATCGCCCCCACGCGGGAGTTGGCGGACCAGGTCTCGGCCTCCTTCGAGCGTTACTCGGCCGGCCAGGTCCGCAAGCTGTCCTGGGCCCTGCTGATCGGCGGGGTGTCCTTCAACGACCAGGAACTCAAGCTGGACCGGGGCGTGGACGTGCTCATCGCCACCCCGGGCCGGCTGCTCGATCACTTCGAACGCGGCAAGCTGCTCCTGACCGGCGTCCAGATCCTGGTGGTCGACGAGGCCGACCGGATGCTCGACATGGGCTTCATCCCGGATATCGAGCGGATTTTCCGGCTGACCCCGCCCAAGAAGCAGACCCTGTTCTTCTCGGCGACCATGCCGCCCGAGATCACCCGGCTGACCAAGCAGTTCCTCAATGACCCCGTGCGGATCGAGGTAGCCCGGCCTGCGACGACGGCCGAGACCATCGCCCAGCACATGGTCCGCCTGCCGACCTCAGATCCAAAGGCCAAGCGCACCGCCCTGCGGATGCTGATCGAGGCCGAGGGCATCAAGAACGGCATTGTCTTCTGCAACCGCAAGTCCGAGGTCGACATCGTCGCCAAGAGCCTGCGCACCCACGGGTTCGACGCCGCCGCCATCCATGGCGACCTCGACCAGCAGACGCGCATGCGCACCCTCGACAGTTTCCGTAGCGGGGAGCTGAAGCTGCTCTGCGCCTCGGACGTCGCGGCCCGCGGCCTGGACATCCCGGATGTCAGCCACGTCTTCAACTACGACGTCCCCCACCATGCCGACGACTACGTGCACCGAATCGGGCGGACGGGGCGCGCCGGCAAGTCCGGACGCGCCTTCATGATCGTCACCCCGGCCGACGCCAAGAACATCGACAAGGTCCTCAAGCTGATCGGCAAGGACCCCGAGGAGGTCGTCCTCGAGGGTGTGGACTTCGCCGCGATCAAGGACACGCCGCGGGACGACCGGAAGGGGCCCCGGGGCCGCGCCGGTCCGCGGGGCCGCTCGCGGGATGGCGAGGACCGGCCGCCCAGGCCGCGTCGCGAGCGCGACCGGGACGCCGGGCCCCGGAGCGAACCCGCCGCTGGGGTCCCGGTCTCCGCGGCTGAGGTCACCGGATCCGAGTCCCGGGTCCCCGATAGCCAAAGCCCCGAGCTCCAGGGCCCCGAGGTCCAGGCCCCCCCGGTCCAAGCCCCCGAGACCCGGCGCTCCGGGCCCCGGCGGTCCGAGCCCCGGGCGTCTGAACCCCGGGCGTCTGAACCCCGGGCGCCCGAGCCGGATCCCGCGCCGCGCGCGCCCCGGCGGGAACGCCCGGAACGCCCGGCCCGTGGCGCCAGCCGCGAC
>CAIMLY010000268.1 GCA_903842425.1 uncultured Alphaproteobacteria bacterium
CGATCACGGCCGCTTCTTCCTGCAGGTTCACTATGGGCGGCGCGACATCGCCCAGCGCCTGCTGCCGACGGCGGAAAGCAACCCGCTCTCCGCCGAGGCCATCGCCCGGGCGACCACGGATCGGGAACGCCGGGTCATCGGCCTGCACCCGAAACTGTTCTACGACGGCTGAGCCCCAGGGCCGGCGTCCCCCGGAACGGGAGGAATCAGGGCGCTCAGTTGCTCCCCTTCAGGGGGTTTCCAGCCAGGCCCTCACCCGTTCGGTTTCCGCGGCCGGGTCCGCCCCCGCCGCGGCCGGCGGAAGATAGATGTCGGGCGGAATTCCTGCGGCGTCGACCGGCAGGTACGGCAGGCGAAGGGAGCGCGAGGTCGCATACCAAAGCAGCCGCTCGCCCGAAGGCAGCACCTGTGGCCTCAGGTTCGAATAGTCGAGGGATCCCGCCGTGCGGCGCCCGAACAGCTTGACGTTGTAGCTCTGGCGCACCGACAGCACGAACTGCTCGCAGGAACTGGCGCACGCCTCGTCAATCATCACGCCGACCCGGCGCGGCGCCTCTCGGGGGGCGCGGTGGTCGCGCCTGACCGAGGCGGCCTGCGTGCGCCCGGGTGGCAGGACGTAGTCGCCCGGGCGGGCGCCGCGCATGGCGTCGACCAGGGGCGCGACCGCAGCCGCGCAGGAAGCGTCCCCGTAGACCTCGCAGAGCCCGGCGGTGTTGGCGATGTTGGCGGGGGTGGACAGGAATTCCGCACCCACCTCCATTCGCGGACTGACCATGATGGCTTCCAGGAGGGAGGCGTAGGTCGAGTCTGCGCCGCCGTCGTTGTCCCGGATGTCCAGGATCCAGTTCGGCGTCCGGTCGAGCCGGCGCCGCTGGGACGCCAGGAGCCCTTCGAGGTGTCTCCGCTCAGCGGGGTCGAAGGTGGGCAGGGTGACCAGCACGGTCCTGTCCGAGAGCCAGCGCAGGGAGGCGAGGCCCGGTCGCGCAGGCGGTTCGGCCGATGGGGCGGCGGCATCGCCCGGGGCCCTCCCTGGCGCCGGCGAGACGTCAATGTGTCCCGGCCGCCAGGCCCTCACATAGCGTTTCAGGATGGAGCGGCATTCGGCGCCGGTCGGGTCGGCGGCGATCCGGTCCCGCGCCTCGGCCATGGCCTTGTCCAGGGCTGGGCCGCCCAGCCTCCCGAGGTGCTCAGGGGCGCCGGTGTCGTTCTCCAGAAGGAAGCCCGGGATGAACTCCAGGTCCCCGCGACAGGCCCCCTGCCCGTTCCCGGGATCGGCGGCCAGGGCGCGCGTCGTCGCCAGGGCGGACAGCCCTCCCGCCAGGGCGAGGGGGATCGCCAGGCACGCCAAACGACGCCAGGCGGCGTATCTTCCGGTGGTCTCCATCGCCTCAGGGTGAGGCACCGGGACCAGGCTTGGCAAGAGGGGCGCCCCCTACTTGTCCGGCGCGGTGATCGGGCGGGCGTCCTCCCAGCGGTAGGGCAGGTTGTCGGGGGTCACCTGGACCTCGGTGGTGAATTTCAGCGGGGACTTGCCGCCGCTGGGATAGGTCAGCTCCACGAA
>CAIMLY010000269.1 GCA_903842425.1 uncultured Alphaproteobacteria bacterium
CGTCTTCAACGATGTCAGGGCCCTGAACTGCGAGAGCGTAAACAAGGCCTATGTCGAACTGTTCCGGACGATCCGGTCGCTCCTGGACCGCCGGGACAACCGCAGCCGGTCCGACCTCAATGGCCGCACCCACCTGCTGATCAACGCCCTGAACTTCGTCACCGCCTGGATCTACACCTGGCGGGTCGAGGACTATCCGCGCATCGCCGTGCGCATCACCTCCATCCTCCTGGACGGCATCCCGAGGGGCGGCGGCGTGCCGGGCGCCCGATTCCTGGACCTGCAGCCGGTCGGGGAGGAGATCGACGAGGGCTCCGCCGAGCACTTCCTGCGCGCCGCCACCCAGCTGATCAATGACGAGGGCTACCATGGCGCCTCGGTCGACCGCATCTCGTCGAAGCTCAACGTCACCAAAGGCGCCTTCTACCACTACAACGCCACCAAGGATGACCTGGTGGTGGCCTGCTTCCAGCGCACCTTCGACGTCCTCTGGCGGGCCATCGACGCCGCCGAGGCCGCCGGCGGCGAGGGACTGGAGGTGATCCACTCCCTGCTCAGCGCCGTAGTCCAGCTCCAGGCCGGTCCCGCCCCCCTGCTGCGGACCAGCGCCCTGACAACGGTTCCGGAGGAAATCCGGGCCGACCTGATGTTCCGGCTGCGGCAGATCTCGATCCGCCTGGGCTCCATGCTCTGCGACGGCATCGCCGACGGGTCCGTCCGGCCGCTGGACACGAGCATCACGGCCCAGATCCTGACCGCCGGCATCAACGCCGCCTCCGAACTGTCCTGGTGGCAGCCCGGTGAGTCCCCAGACGTCAGCGCCCGTCTCTTCGCCAACGCCATGGTGTGCGGCCTGCTCTGTGACTGAGGCCCCTTCCGCCCGCCCATCAGGGCGACAGTCAGGATCGCTCGGATGACCGGCCGCCCAAAGACAGGGGACACCCCTCCGGGTGCGCGTCGGAGCCCCAGGCAGGCCCGGGGCCGTGAGACCTACGAGCGCATCCTGGTCACTGCGGAAAAAGTCCTGGTGCGGGACGGGTACAAGGGCTTCACCACCGTGAGCATCGCCCGGGAAGGGGCGATCAATGTCGCCACCCTCTATCGATACTTCAGCGACAAGCAGGAAATCCTGGTGGCGATGTTCGAGCGGCTCAATGCTGAGCGCGAAGCCGCATCCCGCAACATCGTCGAGGCCATGCAAGGGGGCGTACCCTGGAGGGAGGCGCTCGAGGAGGGGTTCCGCAACCTTGTGGAGGTGCGGCGACAGAACCCCGGCATGGCGGCCCTGTCCCTCGCCATGAGCACGACGCCAAGCCTGGCGGGCCTCCTGCGGCGCTTCAGGCAGTCAAACGCCCGGATCGTCTCCGAGGCGCTCATCGACGTTGCGGGGCTCGACCCGGACTCGGCGATGATCGTCGCCCAGTGCGCTATCGAGGCGCACGCCTCCCTGCTCGACATGTGGCTGCTGGACTATGGCCGCCAGGAGGAGCGGATCGTCGAGGAAACCCGGCGCCTGCTCTTCGCCTACCTGGCCCTTTACTTCGATGACCCGGGCCCTGGAGCCGGCCCGGCCGCCGGGGTCAGAGCCCTGACCCTGGATTGAGGACCGGGCGCCCCGGCGCGTCAGTCCCTGCCGTTCGCCTCGACAAGGGCCGCAAGCGTCCGCTGGTCCTGCTCCGTCAGCGCGCGCTCGGGGCCGGCCGAGACGTGGACATGATCGCCACTGGCGTGGGGCGGGATCTGTGCGGTCTTTTCAGGCCCGGCGGCCGGTCGCGTGTAGACGACAAGGCCTTCCTTGATGGTCTGCATGACCGTGATGTCCTTGATGGCCATGGGGGCCACCTTCACGGGATTGGCGCTGAGGATCACAAGGTCAGCGAGCTTGCCGGCCTCGAGCGTGCCCTTCGTCTTCTCCTCCCGGTACTGGTAGGCGGCGTTGATCGTGATGGCGCGCATGGCGGCGTAGGCGCTCACCCTCTCTTCCGGAACAAGCAAGGCGCCTGACCGGGTCTGGCGGTTGACCACGTTCCAGGCGGCGTAGAGCAGGCTGGGGCTGACCCCGGCGGGCCAATCCGTGTTGATCGTCCAGTTGACCCCCATGCGCTCGGCCGAATTGGCGGGCCCGACCCAGCTCACGCGCTCGGGGCCAATCAGGTCCCGGATGTATTCGCCCATCGGGTAGATGCCGGCCGCCGTGAAGCTCACCGTCCCGTTGAGGGCCTTGACCCGCTGCAGCTGGTCCGGGCGCAGGAACTGCGCATGCTGGACGATCGGCCGGTCGTCGCCCATGCCCTTTTCCCGGGCCGTCGCCTCCGCCGCGACCAGGAGCTGTTCAATGGCCTCGTCGCCGATGGCGTGGGCGGCGATCTGGCGGTTGGTCCTCCAGTACTTCTGCAGGGCGGCGACAAGTTCGTCCTGCGGGTCGACCCGCATGCCGCGGTAGTCCGGAGTGGTGACCCCCGGCGGATTCCTGGCGAAGGGGCGCGAGAGGAAGGCCGTATCGACGCTGCCGTCCATCCAGAACTTGATGCCCGCCAGCCGGACACGGTTGATGTAGCGCTGGTCGAGGTCCGGACGGACGGACAGGAGGTCGGCGCTCGTCTCCCCGTTCGGGTTCGTGCGGCTCTTCTGGATCTGGTAGGCGGAGTCGATGATCCGCTCCGAGGCCGACGCCTTGGCGAAGATGACCAGGTCGATGGGAAGGAGCTTCTCGTTGATGATCGTCGTGACGATCGGGATGTCATCGCCGCTCAGTCCAAGTCCCAGCTCACTGGCGGTGGTCATCCCGTTCTCGACCCAGAGCTGGGACGCCCGCTGGACCCCCTTCCGGGTCTGCGCCTCCGTCAGGGGCTTGCGGGTGGCCAGGATCGCCATCCATGCGGTCTCTGCGGCATGCCCTTCAAGCTCGCGGCTCCCCGGGAGGCGGTCAAAGAACCCGCCTTCCGGATCCGGCGTTGCGGCGCCCAGTTTCAGTTCATTCATGAGGGCGGTGTTGAAGACCCCATGGTGGCCGGAACCATCCGACACCGTAATCGGGCGGGTGGCGCTCACCGTGTCGAGTTCGGCCCGTGTCGGGTGACGCTTTTCGGCCATCTGCTCGGCCCGGTAGCCCATGCCGACAATCCGCTCGCCCTCGGGCGTCTCCGCGGCGTGCGCCTGCAGGCGAGCCAGCAGTTCGGGGATGTTCCTGACGCCGGCGAGGTCGGCGTCAAGCATGGTGTGGGTGGCGTAGACCAGGTGGCCGTGGGCGTCGACGAACCCTGGCATCAGGGTCGCGCCGGCCAGGTTGACCTGGCGGGCGTCCTTCCCGGCCGCGCGAAGGGCGCCCGATCGCTTGCCGGCATAGAGGATCTTGCCGTCCTTCTCGACCAGGGCTTCAACATAGGCCGGGGTCGGCCCCTTCATGGTCAGGATGTCCCCGCCGCTATAGACGGTGGCCGGCGCCGCGAGGGCGGAGGCGCTGAACATCAGGCTGGCGATGAACCCTGCGATGGTGGCGACTCTCATTGGCGGTCTCCGGTCTCGATTGTGACCGGCCCCTGGCTGGGGCCGGACGGAATTAGAAGCGAAGTTCCGACGACAGCATGAAGGCGAAGCCGTCGTTGTCGACATAGACGGGGCGGCCCAGGGGGTCGAAGCCGGCGAGCAGGGCGGTCTGGCGCCAGGTCGCCTCAAACCCGAGGGTCGTCATCGGACTGGGGTCCCAGAAGAGGTTGGCGAAGGCGGTCTCATTGGCGCCGATCCCCGGGGCATCACCCCTGTCCGGACGGTCGACGCCGTAGCCCAGGTGGGAATGAAGCTTGGGTGTCCAGTAATAGGCCGCCTCACCCCAGTAGCCGTCGCTTGAAATCGGCGCGCGCTCGGTGCTGTTCACGGTCTGGAAGGCGGTGGCGAGATAGGCCCCGAGCGCCTTGCCGCTGTAGTACTCACCCTGGACGCCAAAGCGGTCGGCGACGCGCCAGGATCCCTCGACGGCGACGCCGTTCAGGGTGGTGGTGTAGGAACCGATATCGGTGACATTGGGGTCCGGGTTCCGGTCATAGAGGGTCCGGAAGCGGCCTGTAGCCCCGGACACGCCCAGCACGTACTTGGGCCAGGGCAGGGTGGCCTCGCGGTCGCTTCCGCGGGTCCAGGCGATCCGGCCCTCGAAGTTGGGAACGCCCGTGTTCTCTGTCGAATCGACGAAGCCGGGCTTGATGTTGCTGGGCAGGGCGTCGGCAACGGCGCCCTGGATCACAAGCCGGTCGGACCCCTTCACGAAGAACCGCTCCACCCGGAGTTGCGGCTTGAAAGAGTTGCCCGCATTGCCGGAGCCGGCGAAGGCCGACATGCGGTCGACCATGTTCGGGATCATCGGGCTGAACACGTCCTGCTGGAGCCCGGCTGCAAACCGCCACTTGTCGCTGGTCGCGTCGATGTAGGCGAAGCCGGGATACAGGCCGTACTTCCCGGACAGGAGGTCGCCGTCAAACAGGTAGGCGTAGATCATCCCTCCCAACTGGAAGTCTCCCAGCTGGGCGCCCTTGATGTTGATGAGCAGCGACGAAAGTCGTGCATCAATCTTGGTCGACCCTTCGGGCACTCCCGGGATTTTTGGAAGCACGAAGAACGGGGTGGCGTCGGGCTGCATCCGCGCCGTGGTCGTGGTGATGGTGGTCCGCAGAGCGCCTCCCAGGGTCACGTCGAGGCCGGCGAAACGGGTCCCGACCGGCGAAGGGCCCGACGGCTCCTTGGCGTTCCCGCCATCCGGATCGGCGAGGGCCAACTGCTCGACGCCATCCGCCTTCGCGCCGGAGTCGCCTGACGCCATGGCCGCGGCCGTGGACGGGGCGGCTGCGACGGTGGCGGTCGCCGGCGCGGAAGGACCGATCCGTGCGGCCAGGTCGCGAAGCAGGCGTTCCTGCTGTTGCAGCCGGGCTTCCTGGCTTTCGATGACCGCCTGCTGGCGCTCGAGCTGCTCCCTGAGCCTCTGCACCTGCGGATCCTCGGCCGCCGAGGCCCCACCGGCGGCGAGGAGGGTGAGGCCGGCCGCCGTTGCGGCCAAGGCCTGGGACGGAACGAGCTTGCGACGGGGATGGATCACGAGTGCGTCCGAGGGTTCGAGGGACCCTCAGTCTAGAAATACGCGCCTTGGTAATGCAAATATTTATTTACGTTCTGGATGGGCGTCTTCCCCGCCCACCCAAAAAAAAGCGCCGGAAGCGGGGACCCGCTCCGGCGCAGTTTCAGCTTCAAGAGGAGTTGCGATGAAGCTGGGTCTGAAGGGCGACCCGCTCAGTGCACCCGGCGCAGGACGCGGCCGGCGCGGTCGCCCGTGTGCTCGTCGTTCTCGATGTTGACGCAGCCGTTGACGACCGTGGCCCGATAGCCGCGGGCGCGCTGGATGTAGCGCGGGGCGCCGCCCGGGAAGTCGTTGACGATCTGCGGCTGGAGGCTGGCCAGTTCCGCCAGGTTGATGACATTGATGTCCGCCCGCTTGCCCGGCGCCAGGACGCCCCGGTCCGACAGGCCCAGCACCCGGGCCGGCGCCGCGGAGATCCGGCGGACCCCTTCCTCCAGCGAATACACCCCCCGGTCTCGGACCCAGTAGGACAGGACGAAGGTCGACCAGTCGGCGTCCATGATCTGCGAGACGTGGGCGCCGGCGTCGCCCAGGCTGGGCAGGATGTTGCGGCTGGCGAAGAGGTCGCCGAGCTCGTCCAGGTCCTGGCAGAACATCCGGAGGTTGAAGAGGCCCCGGCCCTCGGTCGCAATCGCCTGGTCGAGGAAGATCTCGACGAAGCTCCGGCCGGTCCGCTCCATGACCTGGCGCATGTTCGCCTCCACGCCCTGGCCGTGGTCGGGGCTGTCGCCCGCACCCAGGTCGTAGATGGTCGCCAGTTCCTTCCACCCGTCGGTCCGGCGGCCTTCGGCGATCAGGGCCTCGCGGATGGCGGCGTCACGGATGGCCGCAAGGCGGCCAGCCAGGTCCTGCTTGCGGATCCGGTCCCAGGTCTCGCCGCGGAAGGGCAGGTGGGACTGGAGGCCGAACATGAAGCCGGTGCCGCGGACCTGGATGATGGCGGTCATGTCCCGCTCGCCGATCATCTGGTCGAGGAACTGGACGCCGCCTCGGCCTGCGCCCTTCTGGGCCCCGACGCCCCAGCTGAACAGGACGCGGGCGCCGGCGTCGGAGATGGCCTGCAGGACCTCGGGCGAAGCGCCCACCGCCTGCATCAGGCCGCCCCGGGCGCCCACCGTGCGGGCGATGGCTTCCAGTTCGGAGACGTCCGCGAAGGTGCCCGGTATGGACCGGCCGTCCGGCGCCTTGTGGGGCTCGTAGCGGTTGGTGGAGAAGCCGAGGGCGCCGCGGTCCATGGCCTCGGCGACGATGGCGCAGATCTGGTCGAGTTCACCGGGCGTCGCCTGGTCCGTGAAGGACCGGTCGCCCATGACCGCGTAACGGACGGCGCAGTGGCCCACCAGGCCGGCGACATTGATGCCCGGCTGGATGCCGTCCAGGGCGTCGAGATAGCCGCCATAGTCTTCCCAGGTCCAGGGCAGGCCCGACAGGATGGCCTCGCGGGGGATGTCCTCCACCGTCTCCATCATGGCGGCCAGCAGGGGCCGGTCGGCGGGCTTGCAGGGCGCGAAGGTCAGGCCGCAGTTGCCCAGGAGGGCGGTGGTCACGCCGTGCCAGCTCACCGGCGTCAGGTCCGGGTCCCAGCCGATCTGGGCGTCGAGGTGGGTGTGCAGGTCGACAAAGCCCGGGGTGACCAGGAGGCCATCGGCGTCAATTTCGCGCCGCCCCTTGGCCTCGACCTTCCCGATGGCCGTGATCAGGCCGCCGTCGATGGCGATGTCCGCCGTCCGCGCCGCTGCGCCCGTACCGTCCACAACGGACCCGCCCCGGATCACCAGATCATGGCTCATGACTTCCCCCCATACTTGCCCATGTTGCAGCGCAGGACCTGAAAAGATTTCAAGAACCCACGTGGACATTGTCCCCAATGGGATACCGTTCACTCAAAATTCCACGGAATCCCGGGGGCGTCAACCGGGGACGCGCCTAGCCTTCGGCGCGGGCCTGGGCCACGAGGTCCGCCATGCCGTGCTCGTAGGCCGCTTCCGGGTGGGCGCGCACGGCCTTGTCGAGGGCCACCGCATCCGGGCCGACCAGGATCCGCCAGCGTTCCTCCCGGACTCCGTCCAGGATGATCTTCGCCGCCTCGGGGGGCGGCAGGCCATTGTCCCGGAAGGCCTCGCCCATGGCCTTGGCCTCGGCGGTCGCGCCGTCGGGCGGGGCGAACTCGGCCATGGAATTGATGGCGATATTGGTGCCGATGTGGCCGGGCATGACCACACTGGCCTTCACGTGCGGGGCGTTGTTTCGGAAGTCGTTGACCAGGGCCTCGGTAAAGCCCTTCACGGCGAACTTGGCCGCCGAGTAGGCCGTGTGCGAGGTCTGCGGCCCGAGGGAAGCCCAGAAGCCGTTCACTGACGAGACGTTGACCATGTGCGCCTCGGGCGCCTTCAGCAGCATCGGCAGGAAGGCCCGGGCGTTGTAGTAGACGCCGTACCAGCACACCGCGAAGGTCCGCTCCCACTGGTCGCGGGGGGTGTTGATCAGGCTGCCGCCGCCGCCGATGCCCGCATTGTTGAACAGGAGGTGGACGTGGTCCGTCTCGTGCTGTTCGCCGGTGTGGTCGCGGAAGGCCAGGGTCTCTTTCTCCTGGGCCACGTCGGCGACGAAGGTGCTGATCCGGACCCCCTGGACGGCGGTCTTCTCGGCGATTCGGACCGTCTCCAGCATGTCCGCCTCGCGGATGTCGCACATGGCGACGCTGCAGCCCTCGGCGGTCAGGGCCTGGACGAGGGCCCGGCCGATGCCGCTGCCGCCGCCGGTCACCACCGCGATCTTGCCGCTGAAGTCCTTCATCGCATTCCTCCCTGCTGCCCCGGTTCCGCCGGAGCGTCTTGAAATTCAGCCGCCGCGCTCAGCCCTGTGCTGGCTGGCCACGCCCTTCAGCAGGGCCTGGGTCTCGGGCTGGGTCATCAGGTCGGCGAAGAGCCGGCCCTCCAGCTTGAGCATGTCCATGGTGACGGGCGAGACCGCCTCGCGCACCAGTCGCTTGATGTGGGCCACGGCCCGGGCCGGCCGGCCGGCGATCTCCCGGGCGATGCCCAGGGCCCGGTCCAGGGCCGTCTCGGCGCTGTCCGCCGGGACCACCTCCTGGAAGACGCCCAGCTGCAGCATCTCCTGGGCCGAGACCAGGCGCGGCCGCAGCATCATTTCCAGGGCCCGGCCCCGGCCGACGATGGCGGTCAGCCTCTGGGTACCGCCGCCGCCGGGCAGGATGCCCACCGACACCTCCGGCAGGCCGAAGCGGAAGGGTCCGTCCTTGGCCACCCGGATGTCCGCCGCCAGGGCGAACTCCAGCCCGCCCCCCGCCGCCGACCCGTTGAGGGCGCAGATGAAGGGCTTGGGCAGGTGCTCCAGCTCATAGAGGATCTCGGCCATGGGCCGGTCCCAGCCCCCGCCGCCGCCCCGGGTGTTCTCGTCCAGCTCCTCCACCGAGAAGTGCCGGATGAAGAAGGTCGAGTCCGACCCGGTGAAGACGATGGCTCGGACGTCGTCCGAGCGCAGGTCCGGCAGCATCCGGTTGAGCTCGTTCATGGTGGAGGGCGTCATCACCTGCAGCGGCGGATTGCTGAAGGTGATGACGGCGATCCCGTCCCGGATCTCGAGGGAAAGCTGGCCCATCCGCGCCTCAGCTGACCTCCAGGCCGGGCAGGTCGCCAGCGGCCCGCCAGTCGGCGAGGAGACGGAAGTACTCGATCGGCCCCGCGCCGTAGTTGGTGTTCTGGGCGTTGGCCAGGTAGGGCTTGCCCTCGTTGTTGTAGTAGCCCGGCGTGCAGGCCTCGAGGTAGGCCTGGTTGTTGCGGGCCTTGTCGATGATGGTCGCCACCCAGTCGGCCTCGGCGGCCTCGGAGGGCTCTGCAGCCCGGCCCTGGCGGGCCTTCACCTGGTCGATGATGTAGGCCGCATGGCCCGCCTGCTCCCGCAGGTTGTGCGGGTAGTTGGCCGTGAAGCCGCCCTGGGTCGACCCCAGGAAGAAGAGGTTGGGGAAGCTGCGCACCATCAGGCCATGCAGGCTGCGCACGCCGTTCGCCCAGGCCTCGCTGAGGGGCTTTCCGCCACGGCCATGGATGTCGTAGCCGTAGCGCCGGCTGAAGCTGGTGCCGACCTCGAAGCCCGTGGAGAAGATCAGGCAGTCGATCTCGTGGGCGACGCCGTCCACCACCACCGCGTTCTCGGTGATCCGCTCCACGCCCTTGCCGTTGGTGTCCACGAGTTTCACCGAAGGCCGGTTGAAGGCCTGCAGGTACTCGTCGTGGAAGCACGGCCGCTTGCAGAACTGGCGGTACCAGGGCTTGAGGGCCTCCGCCGTGGCCGGATCCTTGACCACCGCCTCGGCCCGGCCGCGGATGCGCTCCATGGTGGCGAAGTCGGCGATCTCCATCAGCTCGGCCAGCTTCTCGGGCGACAGGCCCGCCGCGCCCTCCTTGCGGGCGATGAAGATCAGCTCGCGGAAGGCCTCGGTCCAGCCGTCGTTGACCAGGTCCTCCTCGGCGAAGCCGCCGCTGACCAGGATGTTGAAGTTGTCCATCCGGTGGTTCTGCCAGCCGGGCGGCAGGGAGCGGACCCAGTCGGCGTCGATGGGCTGGTCATTGCGGACGTTCACCGCCGAGGGGGTGCGCTGGAAGACGTAGAGCTGGCCCGCGCCCTCGGCCAGGTGCGGCACGCACTGCACGGCGGTGGCGCCGGTGCCGATGATGCCGATCCGCTTGTCGCCGATCCGGTCGAGGCCGCCGAGCACCGAGCCGCCGGTGTACTCATAGTCCCACCGGCTGGTGTGGAAGGCGTGGCCCTTGAAGGTCTCGATGCCGGGGATGCCCGGCAGCTTGGGCTTGTTCAGGGGACCGTTGGACATGACCACGAAGCGGGCGCGCATGGCGTCGCCGTGGTTGGTCGAGATGATCCAGCGCTGGGCCGCCTCGTCCCAGGACAGGTCCTTGACCGAGGTCTGGAAGCAGGCGTCCTCATAGAGGTTGTAGTGCCGGGCGATGCGCTTCGAGTGCTCGTAGATCTCCGGCGCCTTGGTGTAGCGCATCTCGGGGATGAAGCCGGTCTCCTCCAGAAGGGGCAGGTAGACCAGGCTTTCGATGTCGCAGGCCGCGCCGGGATAGCGGTTCCAGTACCAGGTGCCGCCGAAGTCGCCGGCCGCCTCGATCATGCGCAGGGACTTCACCCCGGCCTCGCGCAGCCGGGCGCCGGCCAGCAGGCCGCCGAAGCCGCCGCCGATCACCACCACCTCGACCTCGTCGGTGAGGGGCGCACGCTTGATGGGCGCATCGATGTAGGGATCGTCGCCGAAGTCGGCGAACCGGCCGGCGATCTGCAGGTACTGCTCGTTCCCGTCGGCCCGGACGCGCTTGTCGCGCTCGGCGCGGTAGCGGTCGCGCAGGGCGTCCGGGTCGAAGGGCACGTCGTCCCGCGTGAGAACCCTGCCGGTCGAAACGGTATCGCTCATGACCCACCTCCCTGTTGCCGGAATTTCCCCGGCGTAAGCCTGTTTTGACGGTCCGGTATGTAACGTCTCACCCGGATCGGCGGGGGTCAAGCGGGTCGGGGAGTCAACAGAGGCGAGGAAGGTCCGTTGACGCGCCGGCCACCGGGCCTAAAGTCTGAGCACAGGGTATTGGCGGCGCGCACTCGACCGCCGGGCCTTCCGGGGGAGGAGACAGATCATGGCCCACGACATCGTCATCCGCGGGGGAACCGTCGTCGACGGAACCGGTTCGGCGGCCTTTACGGGCGACGTCGCCATCGACGGCGGCAAGATCGTCCAGGTCGGCGGCAAGGCCGGTCCGGGACGCCAGGAGATCGACGCCGACGGCCTGGCCGTGACCCCCGGCTTCGTGGACATCCACACCCACCTGGACGCCCAGATCGGCTGGGACCCCCTCCTGACCCCGGTCAGCTGGCACGGGGTCACCACCGCCCTGCTCGGCAACTGCGGCGTCACCTTCGCCCCCTGCAGGCCCGCAGACCGCCCCCTGCTGGCGGCCATGATGGAGACGGTCGAGGACATCCCCCGCGAGGCCATCCTCGGCGGCCTGTCCTGGGAATGGGAGAGCTATGGCGAGTATCTCGACGCCCTCGACAAGCTGAACCCCGCCATCAACGTCGCCGGCATGGTCGGGCACTCGGCCCTGCGCTGGTACGTCATGGGCGAGCGCTCGGTGGAGGGCGAATCCACCCCCGAGGAGAAGGCCGAGATGGCCCGGATCATCGGCCAGGCCATGGACGACGGCGCCGTCGGCTTCTCCTCCAACCGCTTCCCCGGCCATGTGGGCCCCGACGGCCGCTCCATCCCCGGTACCTTCGCCGACCACGACGAGGTGGTGGCCATTGGCCACGCCGTAGCCGCACGGGATGGCCTGATGCAGAACGTGGTGGACTTCGGCCGCAAGGACATGGCCAGCGGCGCCCTGCTGCGGCGGCTGGCCGCCGAGTGCCGGGCCCGGGTCCTGTTCAGCTACACCGTCGGCGGAAGCCCCGACTCCGGCCGCCGCAACGCCGAATACCTGGAACGCCTGAGCGAGGGCGGCCTGGACATCACCGCCCTGTCCCTGCCCAGGGGTACGGGCTTCGTCTTTGGCCTGCAGAGCCGGATCCCCGCCAGGAACATCTGGGCCCAGCGCGGCTTCTTCGGGCCGGCCTGGGAGGCCCTGGGCGCTGCCGACCTCGAGGCGCGGCTCGCGATGCTGCGCAACACGGAGGCCCGGGCCGCCCTCGTCGCCGAGGCGAAGGCCGTGGATCCGGGCCGACTGCCCTGGGTCGAGGGTGCCTACTGGATGGGCGCATCGGAGACGCCCAACTACCTCGAACCCGCAGCCAACAGCCTGGGCGCCATGGCCCGGGCCGCCGGTGAGCACTGGAGCGAGACCTTCTTCCGCCTCAGCCTGGAGTCCGGGGGCCGCGGCCTCTTCACCTGGCGCATGTTCAGCGCGAACATCGACGCGGTCCGCGACTTCCTGCCCCATCCCCAGGTGATGCCCGGCCTGTCCGACGCCGGGGCCCACGTGTCCCAGGTCATGGACTGCGGGGTGACCAGCTTCATCCTCTCGCACTGGGTGCGGGACGAGGGCCTGTTCACCCTGGAGGAGGGCGTGCGCAAGCTGACCTCCGGCCCGGCCCGGGTCATCGGGCTGAAGGACCGCGGTGTCCTGGCACCCGGGATGCAGGCGGATATCAACGTCCTCGACCTGGCCGCCATCGGCGAGAAGTACCCGCGCGTGGTTCGTGACTTCCCCGGCGGGGTGCCGCGCTATGTCCAGGGCTCCACCGGCTACCACGCCACCTTCGTCAACGGCGAGCTCGCCTTCCGCGACGGCGAGCACGCCGGCGGCCGCTCGGGCCGTGTGGTGCGGGGTGCCCGCGCCCGCGTCGCCGCCTGATTCCCAGCTTCCCACTCCCACGACCTTTCAGGAGCCCCAAATGGCCGCCATCGACACCGGAACCCAGGACCTGCTCGCCGACCTCGACGCCGGCGTCCTGACCCTGACCCTCAACCGCCCCGAGGCCCGCAACGCCATGAGCGGGGCCATGACGGCGGCCCTGGCCGACCAGCTGGCCAAGGCCGAACTGGACGCCGAGGTGAAGGTCGTGGTGCTGACCGGCGCCGGCAAGGGCTTCTGCGCCGGCGGCGACGTCAAGGGCATGGACGAGTCCAACCAGGGCGGCGGTGGCAACTCCATCGACGGGGCGATTCACCGCCAGAGGGTGAACCAGAGGGCCACGGCCGGGCGGCTGTTCAAGATGCCCAAGCCCACCCTGGCCGCCCTGCCCGGCCCGGCGGCCGGAGCGGGCCTGTCCCTGGCCCTGGCCTGCGACATGCGGATCATGGCCACCAGCGCCATCCTGACGACGGCCTTCGCCCGGGTCGGCTTCTCCGGCGACTATGGCGGCACCTATTTCCTGACCCAGCTGGTGGGCTCAGCCAAGGCGCGCGAGCTCTACTACCTGTCAGAGCGGGTCAGCGCCGAGGAGGCCCTGCGCCTGGGCCTGGCCAACTGGGTCGCGGCACCAGAGGAC
>CAIMLY010000270.1 GCA_903842425.1 uncultured Alphaproteobacteria bacterium
CAGGGCCGCCGCCGTCACCTGCTGGCGCTGGTCGCGGCGCGGCTGGTTGTAGTTCTTCAGGCTGTGCGCGCCCTGGGCCTTGAGGCGGCGGACATGGGCGAGCGCGTCTTCGTAGCTGTCGATCTGGGCGTAGACGCCGGCCTGGCGCGCGCCATAGACGATCTCGGCGGTGGAGAAGGTCCGCGGGCCGACGATCCTGCCGGCCCGTATCATTTCCAGCGCCGGGAAGACCGTGCGGGCGCTGCTCGAGGGATCGTGCCGGGTGGTCACCCCCAGAGCCAGGTTGACCATTTCCGCCCAGTTGGCCTGGGGGGTGATCTCGTCGATCCCGTAGGGCCCATGGGCGTGGGCGTCGATCAGGCCCGGGATCAGGGTCTTGCCCGTGGCGTCGAGCGTCGGCGTTCCCGGCGGGATCGCCACCTCCCCGCGCTTGCCTACGGCCTTGATCCGGTCACGCTCGACCAGCACGACGCCGTCGTCGATCACGCCGCCATCCAGGCCCTTCATCGTCACCACCCGCGCGCCGACGATCGCGAGGCTGCCCCTGGGCTTGTCTGCGGTGATCCGCATGGAGAGCGAAACGCCGCTCTTGGGGGGCGTAAACGCCGGGGGCCTGGCGCCGCTGGCCAGCGGCGCGTCGGTGAACATCGCCGCGCGGTCGGCGCTGAACACCGTGGGGCCCAGCGACCAGTTCAGCCGCTTGCCGCCTTCGCTCCAGTGGATCCAGTCGGCCCCGTCGCCACTGACCTTGACCACAGGGAGGGCGCCGCCCTTGGGCGACAGCGAGACCTCCTGGCCGCCGGGGACCAGGGGCGTGACAAAGGCCTGGTAGTTCTGGCGGAAGGCCAGGAACCCGCCATCGGGCGAGACGCGGTAGTCGTTGACGAGGTCGCCCCGGGCGTGGACGCGGCGCGACTCGCCATTGAGGTCGAGGCTGACCAGGCGGCTTTCCCTGGCGTCGCCTTCCATGACGAAGATGCGGTCATTGGTGGCGCCGAACTGGGGATTGCCACCCGTGTCGGTGATGCGGGTCAACTCGCCGCCGGAGGCCGCCACCCGGTACACGCTGGGCTCGCCCGAGCTGCGCGGGCTGGACAGGTAGCCGCCACGGTCCTTCTCGAAGACCACGATCCCGCCGTCGGGCGAGAAGCGCGGGCGGGCATAGTGGCCGGCCGGGGTGATCGCGGTGGACGCCCCGCCGCTGGCCGCAATGGTGCGGACCTGGCCCAGGCCCGCATCGGTCCAGCGCACATAGACCAGCTTCCGGCCGTCGGCCGACCAGGACGGATAGGCTTCCATCGCCGCCTCGTCGCGGGTCAGCCGGCGCGGTTCACCGCCCGCCATCGGCTTGATCCACAGCTTGCCGAGGGTCTCGAACACCACTGACCGGCCATCGGGCGAGACATTAGCCCCGCGCGGCATCCGGGTCTCGAAGGTGTCCGGCGCCACCGCGATGGCTGGACGCGGGGGATCGATCACGCCCCGTGAATCAGAGATCCGGAAGGGAATGACCGTGCCCTTGCCCGTGGACAGTTCAACCCGGTGCAGCTTGCCGCCGGCCCAGACCACGATGCTGGCCGAATCCGGGGTCCAGGCCATGTTCGGATAGACCCCGGTCACCGCCCAGGTTTCCTGCATGTCCATGTCGAGCGCGTCGTAGACCTTGCGGTCCTCGCCGGTGGCCAGGTCGCGGACATAGAGCCGCGGCTGGGTCGACTCGCGCCGGACATAGGCGATCTTCCGGCCATCCGGCGAGGGCGTGGGGCGCACCGCTCCACCTTCGCCGCCGATCACCCGCTCGGTCCTGCCGGTCTCAAGATCGTAGCGATCGATTGCAAAGAGCTGGGTATTGCTGTTCTGCGCGTATTCGAAGATCGGACCCGGCGTGGTGTTGCGGGTGAAGTAGACGCGCCGGCCATCCGGGGCGAAGATCGGCTCGCCCAGTTCCTTCTGGTGCTGTTCGCTGGGGCGCTTGACCAGCAGCACCCCGTCCCCGCCCGAGACATGGTACATCCACACCTCGCCC
>CAIMLY010000271.1 GCA_903842425.1 uncultured Alphaproteobacteria bacterium
CCGCCCCACCATCGTTCGCGACATCGAGGACGGCGCCCGGCTGGTGGACGAAGAGCAGTTCGGCCCGGTCCTGCCGGTCATCAAGATCAGGGACGGCGAGGACGCCGTTCGCCGGGCGAACGCCTCGGAATATGGCCTCGGTGGCTCCATCTGGTCGAAGGACCTGGACCGCGCCCTCGATCTGGCCGGCCGCATGGACACCGGCACGGTCTGGATCAACAAGCATGCCGAACTGGCCCCCAACATCCCGTTCGGCGGCGCGAAGTTCTCCGGGGTCGGCAATGAACTGGGCGAGGAAGGCCTGGCCGAGTTCACCCAGCAGCACGTCATCAACATGGCCAAGGCCTGATCCGCCCTCTCAGGGGGACTGGCAGGGAGGAAGTTCGAATGAAGCGTCTGGTGGTCCTCGCCGGCCTGCTTGGCCTCTCGGCCTGTTCCGGGCCGGGCGCGCCCGCCGGGGAAGGCGCGAAGTTCGACACCTCCCTGCCGATGAGCGAGTTCATGCTGCATGTGGTGGACCCCGCCGGCCAGGCCTTCTGGCGCGGCGCCGGGACCGAACTGTCCCTCGAGGGAGAGAAGGACCTGTCTCCCACCACCGACGCGGGCTGGGAAGACCTGGTCACGGCCGCCTCCACCGTTGCGGAGGCGGGCAACGCCCTCCAGCTTCCGGGCCGCGCCCGGGCTCCGGAGGCGGAGTGGAACCGGTACGCCCAGGACATGACCGCCCGCGCCCTTGACGCCCGCACGGCCGCGGACGCCCGCGACAAGCAGGCGGTCTTTGACACTGGCGGCCGGCTCTACGAGACCTGCATCGCCTGCCACGAAAAGTACGTGATCGGTCCGCCGGCGACGGCCAAGCCCCTGCCGGACTTCCCGGCGGACGTGCCGGCGCAGAAGTAGGCGTATCCCCGCCTGGCGCGCCCGGCAGGACTCGAACCTGCAACCGTCCGCTTAGAAGGCGGATGCTCTATCCGGTTGAGCTACGGGCGCTCTGGAAACCGTCTCTGGCTCAATGCGTCCAGGGCTGCTTGCGGTCGGCGGAGAAGTTGTCGGCATAGGCCTTCAGGATACGCTTGGGCGCCTTGGGCTCCGTCACCTGGAAGGCCAGGCCGTGCTTCTGGGCATAGGCGACGGCGTCTTCGCGGGTCTCGAAGGCCAAGCGGACCTGCGCGCTGGTGTCATCCGTCAGGGTCCAGCCCATGAGCGGATCCGGCGTCCGGGCCGAGGCCGGGGCGAACTCCAGCAGCCAGTCACGGGCGCGGGCCCGGCCGGACTGCATGGCGGTCTTCGACGGACGGAAAATACGCGCGATCATGTCTGTCCCCGTTCCAACTGCCGGCTCTGGTCGGGGCGGCGTGATTCGAACACGCGACCCTCTGCTCCCAAAGCAGATGCGCTACCAGGCTGCGCTACGCCCCGAAAGAGCGCCGGCACCCGCTGGCGATAGCCGTCTTCGGGCAAATCCGCAATCAGTCCGCAGGCGTGCGCATCAGCTTGAAGACCCCATTGCCCCGCACAACGTCGGTCCCGCCGATGTGGGCGCGCCCCTCCACGAAAGCGACATCCCGGGTCAGCCGGGTGACCCGGCTCTCGCCGAACACCCACTCGCCCACCCGGGCCATGTGCAGGAAATCGACGCCGAGGTGGATGGTCACGCTCGACCGGTGAGAGGCCCGCCAGACTGCAGCGGCGAGCAGCCCATCCATGAACGATGTCAACATGCCGCCGTGCACCAGGCCCATGCCATTGGCGTGCCGCGGCAGGGCGAAAAAGGCGTGCTCGGTCAACTCTCCCTGCGGCTGTCGGTGGAAATAGGGACCATTGTGGGTCGAATAGGGTCCGCGGGTCGCGGACTGGACGAACCCCGGAGGCGGTGCGATGCCCTCGTCGTCGGCGACGGGCTCAACAGTGGGCGGACGGGTCAAGGGCGGCTCCGGAAGATGGGAAAGTCGACCCGGTCGCCGGGCTGGAGGCCAATCTGGGCCGCACGGCCGCCAGCCAGCTCCAGCACGCCCAGGATCGACCCGCCCGCAGGCCTTGGCGTCTCGTCCAGGGGGCGGGCGTTACGGATGATGGAGCGCACCACGCCATCCCGGCGGATGTAGATGATGTCGAGTGGGATCAGGGTGTTGCGCATCCAGAAGGCGGCGTCCGGCCGCTCCCGTCCGAAGTCGAACAGCATGCCCCGCTCAGGCGCCAGGCTGCGGCGGCACATCATCCCGAGTTCACGCTCCCGGTCGGTATCGGCCACCTCGACGAGGAACCGGAACTCGCCCTTGGCCGTCCGGACAGTCAGGGCGCGCAGGGGCTTCAGTTCCGGATTGCCGATGCAGGCCGGCGCAGCGGCTGCGGGCCCGGCTGCAAGGCCCAGGGGGGCGGCCAGCAGGATGAAACCCGCCAGCAGGAGACGAAGACGCAGGAACGGCATCCCCTGCCCTTAAACCCGGTCCGCCCGGGGCGCCAGTCAGATCAACTGCACCTCGGCCACCACCAGGCCCTTGGGCCCGTTTCCGAAACGGACCATCAGGTCCTCGCCGGGCTGGAGGTCTTCGACGCCAGCGCGGCGCAGGGTCTCGATGTGGACGAAGATGTCGCCCGACTCCTGCTCACGCACGACGAACCCATAGCCCTTGGTGCGGTTGAACCACTTCACCTTGGCGCGCTCGAAGGGCCCCTCGGCCACAGGCGCGCGCCCGCCGCCGCCGCCACTGGAGCGAGGCTGAAAGCCGCCCCGCGCGCTCCGGTCATGACCGTCGCGGTCACGGGAATAGCCGTAGCCTCCGCCCTCGCGCTCGCGCCGGAACCCGCCGTCACGATCGAACGACCGGCCCTGGGAGGGCTGGGCCGTACTGTCGTCGAAGTCATGGATCTCGGACACCTGCCAGCCCTTGGGGCGGCGCACCACCGAACAGGACAGGGAAGCGCCCTCGGCCGCCGCCTCGCGTCCGACCCCGCGGAGGGAGGTCACATGGATCAGGACATCCTTGCGGTCCGTAAGTTCAGGCTGGTCGGGAACAATGAAGCCGTAACCCTTGCCTTCATCGAACCACTTTACCCGCCCGCTGATCCGGACCGAATCTTCCCGATCGTCATCAAAACCGTAACCGGACATGGCCCCCTCTCGTCCGACTGGCCAAGGCTCCAAGAAGAAACCCCGCAAAGCAAAGTCTTTTCTTGTCTGTTAACCGGCGTCAATGGCCGATTTTCAAGGGGGACTCTTGTGCAGTGCGAAAACAGAAGTGCCCATCGACCGCCCTTCGCTGGAGGCGAAGTAAGCCAAACACATTCCACAGATCCGCTCCGCTTCCTGCGACCCTCCCTTTAGGGCGGATCGCAGGTCACGACGGCGCTCTAGCCATGACTGGTGGCTCCACCTGCCAGCAGCAGTGGATCAGAACTTGGCTTGCATCCCGAACTCGAACACGCGGCCCAGTGGATTCTGGGTCATGTAGTCGTAGTTGTACTGGCTCTTGTAGAATGGCGGCTGGTCGTCGAACACGTTCTTGACCGACAGGGTCGCGGTCCACCTCTCCTGGAAGGTCAGGCGATAGGTGAAGTCGTGGACCCAGCGGTCGTCACGCTCCAGCCGGCGCCCCGCCACCACGGCGTTCACGTCGTCCGTTCCGGCCCAGTACCGCGTCGTCCAGCGAAGGTTGTGATCGCCGACATCCCAGTTGGCGTACACGTTCCCGCGAAGGCTCGGATAGGAGTAGAAGGCCGAAAGCAACTCGGACTTGCCCGCCCGGTTCAGCGCCCCGTCGAATACGAAGTTGGTCCCCAGCAGCAGGGCGGGTCCGCGCTTGTAGTCGTTGAGAATGCTGGCGTCGCCACCCAGCGTCAGGTCGCCGCTGAAAACGTCGGCCCAGGTGTAGGAGGCGTTCACGTCGATGCCGGTGATGTCGGTGTCCGGCCCGTTGATCACGTTGTTGCGAACCGAGAGGAAGTTGTTCGGATGGCAGGTCGGTACGGCCTGCCCACCATACAGGTTGGTGTTGGTGGTCTCGGTCCCGAAGCGGAAACGTTCAAACAGCGCGGCGCTCCCGCACTGCCAGGTCGCCGGGTTCGACCCCGG
The DNA here is from genome assembly GCA_903842425.1 of uncultured Alphaproteobacteria bacterium. Lineage (GTDB taxonomy): Bacteria > Pseudomonadota > Alphaproteobacteria > Caulobacterales > Caulobacteraceae > Phenylobacterium. Next base: position 4,073 of record CAIMLY010000271.1, read on the forward strand.
GAACATGGTCCCGTAGATGCGCGCCGCGGTCTCCGTCGTGATCTCGTTCTTGAAGGCGAACTTGAAGAAGTCGATCTGGCCCTGGAAGGAGCCGGACTCGAACAGGAAGCCCACGTTGAAGGTATCCGCCGTCTCAGGCTCGAGGTTGGGGTTCCCGAAGGTCTGGACTGGGCGGTAGAGCGGGGCTCCGGTGACCGGGTTCGAGAACTGGGCCTGGATGAAGCCGAACCCCGGATCGAGCGCCGCCACGGGAGGCGCCCGGAAGGTGGTCCCGGCGGAGCCGCGCACCGCCATCCAGGGCGTGATCTGCCAACGGATCGAGGCGCGGGGATTGGTCGTATCCCCGACATTACCGCCATACCGCTCGTTGCGGATGGCAAGGCTGGCGGTCACCGTGTCGAGGACCGGGATCTGCATTTCACCAAAGAAGGAGACCACCTGCCGGTCGATGTCGCTTTCACGGCCCGATCCAATGAAGGTGAACGGGCCCCCTCCGGGCGCCGCACAGGTCGGCAGGCCATCGCCATAGGGCTGGCTGTCGACGCAGGGCGTGGCGTCCCCGTCAAAGTTCGAGGACAGCGCGATCGTCCGGTCGTTGAACCTCCATTGCGCACCCACGGCCCAGCTGATCGGATCGTCGGTCCAGAGGTTGAAGTCCCCGAAGTCGCCCGCCAGCTGGACCTGGGCGGTGGCGAGTTGCTGCGTGGTCGTGCTGACGGCCTCGTCCTGCAGCCAGCCCCAGAGCGCCGCATCGATCGCGGGACCCTGCTTCAAGCCGGTGGCCTGACCATAGTTCGCGCCGTTGATGCTCGACTTCTGGATCGCGTTCGCGAAGGGGTTCAGGTACTGGCAGCCGCCGACGCCGGGCGTTCCTGTCGCCGGGTTGCAGCCGGGTCCGCCAAGCCCCCGCAGGGCGAGCTGGATGCGGTTCACGTACCGGTCGGGCGTCTTGTTGACCTGTTCCGCGCGCATGTAGTTGAGGGTGGTGCGCCACTCCCAACCGTTGGCAAGCTCTCCGACGAAGCCTCCGACAACGCGGAACGACGTGATTGTGTTGCTCTGCCGGTCCGCGTCGAAATCATAAAGCGGGTTGCCGCCCATCGCCGCCGGACGCCACTGGGTCTGGTTCATGCTGACGCCATTGGCCAGCGCCGCGGCGCAGATCGCCGCCGTGATCTGGGGTTGGGTCGCTGTCGGGCAGGGGTTGAACAGCGCCTGGAGTCCTGGGTTGCTCGCCGGGACATAGTAGCGCGACTGGATGGCGCCTGGCGCCGCAGGCATCGGGGATGAGCCGCCGCCCGGCGAGGCGCCGCTGGCCTCGATGGGGGTCGGAAACTGGACAGTCGACTGCGAGGCCGAGACCCGGTCGTCCGGCACCTCCGTCCGTGACCAGAGCACCTCTCCGTGGAACCTGACGCTGTCGTTCAGCTGGAAGTTGGCCTCGCCGAACAGGTGGTAATGGTCCTCATTCGCGACCCGGGTGTCGTGATAGGTGAACGGATAGAAGCACTGCCCGTTCGGAACGAAGGAGAGGCCGCCCAACTGGTTGCAGCCCGCGTCCGAGAAGGTCGCGGACAGGGTCGCCCCCAGCGGCACGCCCGGACGGGCGGGATCCTGCACGAACCCGCCGTTGGGTCCGATCA
>CAIMLY010000272.1 GCA_903842425.1 uncultured Alphaproteobacteria bacterium
CATCGTCCCCGGCGGCGGCGTGGCCCTGCTGAAGGCCTCCAAGGCCCTCGACGGCCTGAAGGGAGACAATGACGACCAGGAGGCCGGCGTCGCCATCGTGCGTCGCGCCCTCCAGGCCCCGATCCGGCAGATCTCCGAGAACGCCGGCGTCGAAGGCTCGATCGTAGTCGGCAAGGTGCTCGAGAACAGCTCGCCCACCTTCGGCTTCAACGCCCAGACCGAAGAGTACGTGGACATGGTGAAGGCCGGCGTCATCGACCCGGCCAAGGTGGTCCGCACCGCCCTGCAGGACGCCGCCTCGGTGGCCGGCCTGCTGATCACCACGGAAGCCGCCATCGTCGAGGCCCCCAAGAAGGGCGGCGCCGGCGGCGCTCCGGGCATGCCCGGCGGCATGGGCGGCATGGGCGACATGGACTTCTGATCCAGGTCACTTCCCGAAAGACCGGGGGGCGGAGCTTCAGGCTCCGCCCCCTTTTTCGTGTCCGGACGTCAGCTGGACCGGTTGTTCAGGCGCTTCAGGTCGCCCAACAGCATGTAGCCGGCCCAGCTGGTGACCCCGGTGACGACCGCCGCCACCACGGCCGGCCAGAAGCCGGCGATGTGGAAGCCGGGAATGATCTTCGAGACCAGCAGGATCATGCCCGCGTTGATCACCAGAAGGAAAAGCCCGAAGGTGACGACGGTGACGGGAAGGGTCAGGATCACCAGCAGCGGCCTCAGGAGGGCGTTGACCACCCCCAGGAGCAGGGCGGCCAGGAACAGGGTCAGGGGCGCGTCGTAGGTCACTCCGGGAACAATCCGCGAGGCGATGGCCAGGCCAAAGGCGGCGAAAAGCGCGCGAAGCAGAAAATGCAGCATGTCGGACCTCCGGCGTTCCATCAGCGACGCCATGGTGGAAGACTCCGCCACCGGTCCCCCATTGGCAAGCCCCGAAGCCTTCCCCGAGTGGCGGCGCCACATTGACGCCGTCGCAAGACCGTTCTGTCTTCCCACCCAATCGGGAGTTCGCAACATGAGTCGTTCCCCTCTGCGCCGGGCCTGGGACCTGGCCGGACCTGGGCTTGGACTGGCCATCGCCTCGGTGGGGCTCCTTCCCGCTGCGACGGCCAACGCCCAGTCGTCCCCGGCGAAGGCGCCGGCCGGCGACGCCCTGTTCATCAGCCCCTTTGGCGAGCCCTTCCGGTCGGCCACGGGGCTGGCCGACTGGTTCGCCGGCGCTGACGCCGACCATGACGGGACCCTGACCCGGAAGGAGTTCGCCGCAGATGGCCTCAGGTTCCACGCCCGGCTGGACGCCGACCGGGACGGGCGCGTGGATGGTTTCGAGAACAACGCCTACGAGAACGAGGTGGCGCCCGAGATCCTGCCCCAGTCCGCCGCCTTCCGGTCCGACCAGGGCGAGCCGGGCGCGCCGGCGCCGCGAAGCCGGGGCCTGGACGGGGCCTCGTCCTTCGGCCTCCTCGACGAACCCCAGCCCGTTCGCGGGGCCGACCGGAACTATGACGGCAAGATCACCGCGGAAGAGCAGTCCCAGGCGGCCGGCCGTCGCTTCGCCCTGCTGGACGAGGCCGCGAGCGGCGGCCTGACCCTGCCGGTCCTGCAGGCGCGGCTGGAGGTCCGGCAGGCGCCGGCTTCCGGGTTCGGTCGCTTCTTCAGGCGACGGCCGGACTGAGCTCGGGAACGGTCTCGGCGAGGCGCCCCCCGATCCGGATGGGGGCGATCCTCCGCGCGAGGCCGGTGGCGTCGTCGGTCTCCACAAAGACCCCGCAGACGGTGGCGGGGCCCTCCGCCGGCTTGAACCGACCGCCGGATATCCGGGTGGTGAAGCGCCGGATGGGCTCTTCCTTCATGTTGCCGATGACGCTGTCATAGTCGGCGCAGGCGCCGGCGTCGGTCTGGTAGGCGGTGCCACCGGGCAGGATCTGGGCGTCGGCGGTGGGGACATGGGTGTGTGTCCCGACCACCAGGCTGGCGCGTCCGTCGCAGAAGTGGCCCATGGCCATCTTCTCCGAGGTCACCTCGGCGTGCATGTCCACCACCACCGCGTCCGCCACCATGCCCAGGGGCGCCTTGTCGAGCTCGCGGTCGACGGCGGCGAAGGGATCGTCCAGGCTGTCCATGTGGATCCTGCCCAGCAGGTTGATCACCAGGATCCGGCGTCCGCCGCGGGTCTCGAAGAGGTTGGCGCCCAGGCCGGGCGCGTCGGCCAGGACGGGATAGTTCAGGGGGCGGATCAGCCGGGGTTCCCGGACGATGTAGGTCAGGGCCTCCTTCTGGTCCCAGGCGTGGTTGCCCAGGGTCAGGCAGTCGGCGCCGGCGTCGAACAGGTCCCGGGCGGTCCGCTCGGTAATGCCGAAGCCCGCCGCCGCGTTCTCGGCGTTGATGATGACGAACTCCAGGTCGAGGCGCCGGCGCAGGCCCGGCAGGTGGTCGGCGAGGCCGTCCCGGCCGGACTTCCCGACCACGTCTCCGAAAAAGGCGAAGCGCATTCTGTTCCTTCAGGCCTGCGGCAGGCGGCGGTATCCGGCCTCGGTGAGGACGGCGTCAAGGGTCTGATCGTGGGGCTCGAGGTCCAGCCTGTCCACCTCCTGGCCCGCAAA